>CAZKWM010000055.1:0-11935 GCA_964556405.1 uncultured Methanotrichaceae archaeon
ACCTATGGGTGGCATAGATCCTGGACCAGGTGTGCTCAGTCGCCGCACGGGCCGATCCTAACTCCTTTTCGGAGAAAAATTCCCGAGAGCCTCACGATAAAAGGTTCATTGCCTCTTGAAGATCGAACCCTTTCATTTTGTAACCTTGCATCTCACTACCTCACCTATGTGGCTGCGGTAATACGCCTCTTTCTGAGGAGTCCAACACCTGATAGTCTGCCAGATACAGCCATCGGTATCCAGCTGCAATATCATGTATCTGCCCCTGGAAGGCAGAGAAAAGTGACCTCCTCCAACGATGGCCGTGTCTGCCTCCAGGAAGGCTGGATAGAGGTCCTCTAGGTTGACCAGGTCCAGACCAGTCAGCACCGAGCGCTCGAATCTCGGGGGCATCTTGATATACAGATTAGAGAATCGTATGGTGATCATGGCATCCATCCTGCGAAAGCTGCATCTTTTGGCCTCCAAACTGCTCCAGAAGGACAGCCCTCCTGAAGCTGAGACTCTTTATATCTCCTGCCATGGAATTGCCACCGGTCAGAAGGAAAGATCCCTCTCCCGGCAAAAGAGCGCCAATAGCAGCGATAATGACTATGAAGAGATTCGGAGAAGATCTCAAGATCACCAGAAGCTGCAATAAAGATATATGGCCCAGATGCCACCACTACTTCGATACAATGGATCAGGGTAAGCCTTCTCCGGATAAAAAAGCACCAACAGGATCGGGAAAGAATAGAAAGGATATCCACCCCGGCCTCACCGTAGACATAGTCCTAAAGAAGGACCAGAGGACGGGAAAGAGGACCAGGGGAGTGGTGAAGGATATCCTCACCAACTCCTCCTACCACCCAAGAGGCATCAAGGTCCGGCTTTCCGACGGCCAAATAGGAAGGGTTCAGCAGATTATAGGCTAGCTCGTCGGCCTATCCCCATAGCATCCCTTATCCCCTGCATCCCTCTGGATTTGCTCTAATCGGGTCTTATAAATCCCTCTTCCGCCAGAGGATGATTTGCCAGGACCAATACCTCAGAAGGCGGAAAATCCTTAACCTTCACGTAAGCCGTCCCCTCTTTAGATCTAAAAGGATAGATTGCACCTGAAAGGTTCTTAGGACTAATCTGAGCGCCCATACCTACGATCTGGGCTGTGCTCAAGACCATCGTCATGAAGCTATCTGATGTATTGAGATAGGATTTTGGGGGATTGAGATTGGAATCGACCACGATATCGGCCCCTCTGATCTCATAACCGTGTGAGTTGACTACGACCAAAAGCGCCTCGCCGTCCATGATCCTGGACCAGGCCACCACCGCTCCGGCCCCCAGGAAGGAGGTAGGACTCGGGTACTGCCGACCATGACGAGAAGCGCAGGATAATTCTTTCTCAAGGCTGCCAGGGCTGATGTGCGCCTGTAAACGGGATTATTCTCATCGAAGTTGTGGCTGGTCGCGGGTTCAAAGAGCCCGAAGCCCAGAAGGCTTCCATTCAGGGGCCTTCTTTTTTCTCCCTGCACGGATCAGCCTAACATTGTGGTTTTTGTTTCTGTCTCAATATTCGCCCGGCAAATGCCATCTACCTCAATCCTTTTATCCCCGTAGATCCCTGCCCCCACTCATGGTCAAGGAAGTTCACGCATGCCATATCCTGGTCAAGAATGAGAAGAAGGCCAAAGAGGTCCATGAGAAGCTGGATAAGGGCATGAGTTTTTCTGAGGCTGCCAGAAAATATTCGAATTGCCCATCCAGTAGGAGCGGAGGTGACCTTGGGTGGTTCGGCAAGGGACAGATGGTGCCCGAGTTTGAGAAGGCTGCCTTTGAAGGAGAGAAAGGGAAGATCTTGGGGCCAGTGAAGACCAAGTTTGGTTACCACTTGATCAAGGTCGTGGATAATAAATAGAATATCAAGAAAATCAGAATCTCAAATAAGGTCAGGAAGGGCTTAGTTAAAGAGCTTTCCTCTTTTCTATCAGCCTTAGCAGACCACTAAAACGGTTACTAAGTTATTGGCCCGGTTGATATCAGGTATCTCATTATAAGGATCACCCACGACAGTGATGTGATCAGAGACTCCTGTCGTCAGGAACCCCAAAGGCAAGGGGATGCCAATGGTTGTCGATGTCGATCCTCCTGAAGCAGGAAGCACCAAAAGGGCCGAGCCCTCCTCTCTGGTCGCACCTGAGATATCGCTCATAACACCGACCCTGATTACCTGTTAGACCTCAAGGTTGGAGTAAGAAGCACTGGGAGTCAGAGTGACGGTAAAGGCTGCCTGATGGCAGTTGGTGGCATTCCTATTTATGGTGACAGAAAGATCCACAGAACCCGTGCCGTTCAATCCAACTGCATTGTAGTTCGGGGTAGAAGCCGTCGTGTAGTTGAGCACGAGAGCCGCCGCCTGTTGAACTGCATATGGATTGGACTGATTGACCGACGGAGGCAAGACAGCAATTCCCGTAACACCCCCCACAGGTGTGGGTGCGAGTGGGCTGAGCTGGACATTGCTATAATCAGAAGGAACGGGTTGGCCTTGAACATAGTTCAGGTAGGTGTAGTTCTCGGCTCCAACGAAGGTGGCTGTGCCTGAGAGGTTGTAGCTGATAGCGCTGACGGCGGACAAGGCTGCTAGCAGTAGAATACAAAGCATTATAATAAGTATTAAATGATTCCTATTTATCGTCATTCTAATTCCCTGTTAAAATTAAGGTAACCAGGATATAACTAATTTACGCTAGTTGCCGTAAGCCAAGGTTGGTAAGATTGAGCGATAACAAACGGAGATAGCACAAAAGTAAGTCATCTATTGCCGTATAAAAGATATCTAGTAAACCAATTGTATTTTAAACCTTCAACGTCTTTGTACTGCAAAACCCGAAATATCAGAAGGAAATATAAAATTTAAGGAGAGCTTATCCCAACCTCCAAGATATTTAAGAGGGCTTTCCAGCCCTCATTCCTATCGCCCGTCTTATCAGCCCTGGCAAACACCCAGAATCGTGGCAATGTCATTGGCCTCATTGGTCTCCGATATCTCATTGGCAGGATCCACTACAACGGAGATGTTGTCCGAGAGGCTAGTGGATGAGACGGTTTGAGGAATCGGGAAGCCAATGGTCACGGAGGTCGACCCGCCTGATGCCGGCACCTTGATAAGGACCTCTCCCACAGCTTCGGTTGCACCTGAGATGTCGCTTAATACCCTCACCCTGACCACCTGATCGCCTGAAATGGTCCTATAAGATGAATTAGGGGTCAGGGTGACGGTGAAGGAGACCTGGTTACAGGTGGTACCGCTCTGGTTGATGGCGATGGAGAGGTCAGGCTGGGCACCGGCAGGGAAGGTATTGACCGCGATCTCCGGGAGGGCTGATTTGGAGGAGGGGAAGGTGGACTCGGCCATGGTTTTAGGAAGGCGCTGATCCATGGAGGGAGAGCTTATGCTGAGCTGGGAGACCCTATAATCCGAGGTAACTGGGGTGACCACGACCGCGTCCAGATCAGAGAGGTCGGCGGCGTTCACTATAACGGCATTGCCTCCGAAGGATGAACTTACGGCTGTAGCTAAGGGTAAAATCAATAGCACAAGGCAAGTTATTGAAAGGAGATTTGATATTCCGATTAGTCTCATAGGTAATACCCAGACTAATAACTTACCTTAGGATATATTCTTTTTCCGCAGATCCTCTTTATCGATCGTGCTTAAAGCCTCATAATCTCGATATCAGAAATTAAAATCAAAGCTTCAAAGTGAACTCGCCCTTATCCATGATGCTTTTTCCTTCAACGAAGATAGAGGGCTTTGTGATCATCACATCGGTGTGGAACCTGCTGCTCGACCTTCCCAGACCATAGGAGTCTCCAAAGGCAAAGTGAACCGTTCCCAGGACCTTCTCGTCCATGAGCATGTTCCCAACGATCCTGGCTCCGGGGTTAGTCCCAACCCCAAACTCCCCGACGGTCTCAGTAGCAGGGGCGTCATAGCCGCAAATCTCCGCAAACTTCTCCATGGTTTTGCTCCTGCCGCCCAAGGCTTCCATGGATCTTATCCTCCCCGCCTCCAGGTCAATGGCAAAGAGCCTATCGGTCTGTCCCAAACCTCCCACCGATCCGTCAACCACGATCCTTCCACGAAGGGACTCCTCCACCGGCGCCGTATAAATCTCCCCTGCCGGAAGGTTGCCGTAAAGGCCGGGCCTGGAGAGGGCGCCGTCGTTCAGTATCCACGTTCTTCCCCGGAGGTTGAACTGGACATCGGTCCCAAGCTCAGAGGTGATCCTGACGGTCTTCTCGGCCAGGAGATCCTTGAGTCTTCTGCACCTCCTGGCTAGGGCGGCGTAATCTATGGCCAGAGCAGGCTTCATCTCCTCGGTGAAGCCCGGCATCATGCAGACCCTTCCCTTATATTGAGTTGGAAGGCGAATGAGGTAGTGCCTGAAGGCCACCTCCCTAGAGAGAGACACGCTGCAGCTCTCCTCGGTCTCCAGGACGTAGATCACCACGTCAGCCGAGACCAAAGAGATGGCCTGGGGGACTGTGACCTCCTCCACTGGCCTTATGGATGCTGGGATGTAAAAAACTGAGGGGACTCCTCCGGCATTTTTTACAGCCCCTGCCAGGTCCTCGGCGAACTGAAGCTTCTGGCCATCGGCGAATAGGAGCACCTGCTCCTTTGGCTGGATCTTGAGGCAATCCTTTGCTGCAATGGAAGCATAATCGTCCTTTTGAGCCATCGTGGAGACCTTTCCTTTCCTTGATATTTAATTGTACAACCTCGCTGGCAAGATTCAAATGAGAAATAAAAGTACAACAACAGGCGCAACAGCGCTCTGCCAGGTATGTCCCGGGACATTGGTGGCCTTGGACTACTAGAGATATAAGTACAAACTGATGTAAGAATAAAGTAATAATAAAAATTTGACGCAGGGAAGCAAATGGCGATCGCCTCCTTCGGGAGACCATAGCTCCTGGAAAGGTCCGTATCCCACACGAGCCTGAAGGTTTGAGGCTGATCCGCACAAGACATGCGTTGAGACTACGGCCAAAAAGGCCTGACCTAGGTCTGACGAAAAGAGATCCAATAGGAGAGTGATTACAGGTTATGGAGTACACCATTCTTATCCATCAGGCCGGAGATGGAGGTTTCTGGTCTGAGGTCCCAGCCCTGCCGGGCTGCTACTCCGAGGGCAGCACCCTGGAGAAGGTCTCGAAGAACACCAGAAAGGCGATAGAGGATTACATCCTGTCCATGAAGACGGCGAGAGCTGGCGTACCTATCAAGGAGGATTTCATAGTAAGCAGGATCAGGGTTGAGAGCGCTATGACATATACAATCTGATGCTCAGTATTTCCGATCTGCCATAGTTTTGACATATTCGTATGTAGTTTGGCGCACCTAGCTTTGCTCACTCGCAATCCCTTCGCACAAATTCTATAAAGGCTCGAAAACTATTTCTTTTCGCTGCCCATAAACGCAGCAGGAGGGATAAGGCTCTGAAAGATACCCCTGCCTGCGATCGTGTTGACCTCATCACCAGGGGAGATCTCAGAAGAGCCATCCTCGTACTGGCCCTTCCGGCCATGGCCATGATGCTTGGCAACCTCCTCTTCGAGATCGTGGACATGTTCTGGGTGGGAAAGACGAGCACCGAAGGAATAGCAGCCGTCGCCGTTGCCAGCTTCATTATATGGGCTTTAAAAGCTCTGGCCAACATAGTATCAGCGGGCACTACCGCCCTGATAAGCATATGTGCTGGGGGCAGGGAATGGGAGAGGCTCTCTGGCTGGTTCAGACGTGGGCTCTTCCTGGCCCTAGTCTACGCCCTGGTCCTCATCATGGTAGGTCTGACGACCCTGGACCCTGTCACTGGCTACATGGGGCTGGAGGAGGAGGTCAGGGAGATGGCCAAGGCTTACCTCGCCATCTTCTACATCTCCCTGCCCATAGTATTCCTCTTCACTTTCTTCGACAACATCTTCAGGTCCAGAGGGGACACCCTGACCCCTGCGACTATAACAGCCATCTCCCTGACATTAAACGCCTTCCTGGACCCCGTTCTGATCTTCGGGTGGCAAGGAGCCCCTCAGCTGGGAGTGACAGGAGCTGCCCTGGCCTCGGCGATCTCCCAGTCCATAGGCCTTGCCATCTTCATGTGGAGGCTCAGAAAAGAGGGGCTCACTATAGGCCTTCCCCCCAGACTTCTTGGGATAGAATCCCTCCGGAGCTTTGCTCAGATCACCATGGTGGGTGCCCCAACCGCCCTTACTAGCACTCTCTTATCCCTGCTCTACATCCTGCTTACCAGGACAGTCTCCCAGTTTGGAACCGACCAGATAGCGGCCATGGGAGTCGGCCAGAGGTGGGAGGGGGTGGCCTACTTCGCTGCCATGGCAGCATCGACGACCGTAGCCACGATGGTGGGACAAAACCTGGGCGCAGGAAACCCGGCCAGGGCCAGAAAGGCGGCAGGCATGGCCACCGGGTATCTCATGGCCTTTACAGCGGTCGTCTCCTTGATCTTCATCTTTGGCGGAGGATCCCTGGCCTCGGCCCTGACTTCCGATCCGGCGGTGGTGGAGGCTACTAGGAGCTATCTGAGGATCATAGGCTACTTCGAGCTCTTCACGGCCTTGGAGGTGGGATTGGAAGGGGCCTTCATAGGCTCTGGAAATACATTGCCGCCCTTCTTCATATCTGTCCCCCTGACGGTGGCTAGAGTGCCTGTGGCGTGGTACACCGCCCAGACGGCCCTCGGCATCGAGGCCGTGTGGTGGACGATATCGACATCGACCCTCATCAAAGGGGTTCTAATGGCTGCCTGGTTCTCCAGGGGAAAGTGGGCTGAACCCAGGGTGAAGATCTAGTTTAAATCAGTTTAGACCAGTTTAGGCCAGCTAGGGCGAGAAAATCGGGCAGATGGAGGATATATAGACTCACCAGAAGGCGAATGCTTCGCATCCATCCTTAGGCATAGTACCTAACGTATTTATACGATTGCATCCAAAAATAATAGATGTTGCTGCACCAATCGTCGATTATTTGATGGACTTGGGCCCCTATTCCCCAAGGATTGCAGAAGATATACCCAGGAAGAAGCGGAGGTAGAATGTACAAATCCTTGATTCTCAGAGCCATCTCGTGCTCCTAGCTTTATGTAACGTCTCTTTAGGAGAGAATGTAAATACCACGACCAGTAGCTCAAGCCTGGTGGAAGTGGCTATGTATCCAGCAGCAACTGACGAGAATTGCTGCCTCCCAGGAGGGCCGCATCTTCATCAACTTTCCCAGGTGAGTGGACAACATATCCGTGGCCGAGGTCCTTCCCAACGACACGATCAAGGCCTATCCCGATGGGACCATCAACCAGTAGGAACGCCTCCCTGAATGCCTCCAACCACCTGGTCTGTGCCCAGAGCGTCTACATCGATGCTAATAACAACCTCTGGATCCTCGATCCTGCCACGCCCAGGTTCACAGGGCCCGTGCCCGGCGGACCCAAGCTCATCCAGATAGATCTGACCTCAGGCAAGTTAGTGAAGGCCTTATCACTTCAACCGCTGCATCTCCCCGGTTAAGAGCTACCTCAACGATGTAAGAGTCGATACCAGGAACCGGTACGCCTATATGACCTATTCGAGCCTGGGGAGCATAGTCGCCCTGGACCTCAACTCCGACGGCATCGCCTTGGACCGCCGGGGTCAGTACCTGTACTACCATGCCCTCACAGGCAGGATCCCCTACAGGATAAGGACGGATTATCTCAGGGATTTCACCCTCAATGAGTCTCGGATCGCATCAGGAGTAGAAAAACTGGGCCAGAACTGCGCCACCGATGGCATGATAATGGACAGGGCTGGAAACCTCTACCTCACCTACGTGGAGGAGAACGCCGTCATTGCCCAGGACCAAAGGCTTCAATGGACTGACAGCATGAGCCTTGGACCAGATGGCTATCTCTACGTGACGGCATCTCAGTTCCACCTGATGCCCATCGTCGCCGAGGGCAAAGATCTGAGAAAGCCGCCTTACATGATATTCAATGTGAGGACGGTTTAGTACAGTTTAAGGCTGGATGGAACTGAGGCATACAGCTTCATTCCCCCATCCATCGTATTTTAAGGTCCAAGGAGACCATGAGATGACATCTACAGGGGATCTTGATTACCTCTTTGTTTACAATATACTGAGGAAATCCAACGGCATATCTTGCATTCTATCTAACAGCGCCATATACATCGGCGATGGTATCTTCAAGGGAAAGCTCTATGATGCGGGCTTCTACCCGGTGGCCGTCCCCTCCGAGGGAGACTCAGATCAGGTAAAGGGCGATGTATATGCCCTCCCTGACCCCGAGAGCGTCCTTAAAACCCTGGATACATTCGAAGGCTGCAGGTCAGACAGGTCCCCTAACGGGGAGTTCTACAGAGATAAAGCGACCATATATCTTCAGAACGGCGAGGCAGTGAAGGCATGGATATACATCTATAACCGCTCTATCGAAGGCCTGAAGGCGATAGCCTCAGGGGATTACCTCAAGGGATGAAGGGCTGTTGTGGAGCTATTATCGCGATGCAAATCCGAAGGTTGCCTACGAGATCTATAAAGGTGTAATCTGCAAAGCTTCAATTCATCTCTCGCGATCTCCACGCCTCCTCCAGGGCAGCCCATGCCTCTTTTCCCAAGCCAAAAGCTGAGCCTTCGAGATCCGTCAGCACTGCAGGGGTTCTCTTTTGTCCGGATGTCATGGGATGCGATCCTCCTAAGAGATTGGGGAGCGCCATTACATTTAAATAGAGATCCCTCTTGTCATTTGAATAACTGAGGAATCAAAATGGTAACCGGCACAGTCAAGTTCTTCAACGAGAAGAAGCATTTTGGGTTTATACACGGCGATGATGGTAAGGATTACTTCGTTCATTCCAGCGGTTTGAACCCTGGCATCAGCATAGCTGAGGGGGACAAGGTCACTTTCGACATAGCGGAGACCGAAAGGGGCCCCAAGGCAGAGAAGGTCCAGAAGGCATAAATTAAACTCAAAGTCACAAGAAAGCCGGGAGAAGACCCGACCAACCTTTCTTAATACGTTTTTAATAGATTAACTTATTCATCTGCCATCCTGAAAGATCCCGAGGGTTTTCAGGTAGACAGAGATAGCCGAGGCTTTCTTTCATGAAAGAGTCGCACATATCCAAGGTATCTTTTGAGCTCTCATTGAAGGAGAGCCAGATAAAGGCCACAGCAGAGCTACTGGCTCAGGACGCCACGGTCCCCTTCATAGCCAGGTACAGGAAGGAGGCCACCGGAAGCCTGGATGAAGTGGCCATAACTGCCATCAAGGACCGCCTGACCCAGCTCAGGGACCTGGACAGGAGAAGAGAGGCCATCCTCAAGTCCCTGGGGGAGAGATGTATTTTAACCGAGGATCTCAAGGCCAAGATAGAGGTTGCTGATACCCTGGCCGCCCTGGAAGACATCTACCTGCCCTACAGGCCTAAGCGTCGGACCAGGGCGTCCATGGCCAGAGAGAAGGGCCTGGAACCCCTGGCCATAAAGATCCTGAAGCAAGAAAACATTGATCCTGAATCCGAGGCCCAGGCCTTCGTAAATCCAGATAAGGATATAACCTCTGCCGAGGAGGCTCTGGCTGGGGCCAGGGATATTTTGGCTGAAGTGATCAGCGAGGATGCCGGGGTTAGGGCCAAAGTCAGGGGGATCTTCGAGGCAGAAGGGGTCCTAATATCCAAAGCCGTAGCAGATCCCCCCAAGGAAGACAAAGAAGGCTCTTCCTCCGAGGCCTACAAGTTCAAGGATTACGCGGATTGGTCAGAACCCCTCTCTAAAGCCCCGTCCCACAGAGTCCTGGCCATGATGAGAGGCCAGAAAGAGGACTTGTTGAGCCTTCACCTAGCACCACCCGATGAGAAGGTCATGGATGCTTTGGAGCTAGCCTTCATCAAAGGATCTGGCTCAGCATCCCAGCAGGTGAGGTTTGCGGCTGCAGATGGCTACAAGAGGCTTCTTGGACCTTCCATGGAGACCGAGGTTCTATCGGAGATCAAGGCACGGGCCGATGAGAAGGCCATCAGGGTCTTTGCCGAGAACTTGCGCCACCTCCTCCTGGAACCCCCGGCTGGCCAAAAGACCGTCCTAGCCATAGATCCCGGATTCAGAACAGGGTGCAAGATGGCGGTTATGGATCACCAGGGTAACCTCCTTCATCACGAGGCCATCTACCCTCACGAGCCCCAGAGAAAGGCTGAGGAGGCAAAGGCCAAGATCCATCAGGTCTGTCGCAAGTTCGGCGTCGATATCATCGCTGTAGGGAATGGGACGGCAGGCAGGGAGACCATGGCCTTTCTGAGGAGAATAGAACTGCCAAAAGAGGTCCCCGTGGTGGCCGTGGATGAGTCGGGCGCCTCCATCTACTCGGCTTCGGAGATAGCTAGGGAGGAGTTTCCGGAGGAGGACGTGACAGTTCGAGGGGCGGTGTCCATCGGCAGAAGGCTCATGGACCCCCTGGCCGAGCTGGTGAAGATAGAGCCCAGGTCCATAGGAGTCGGCCAGTATCAGCACGACGTAGATCAGTCGGCCCTCAAGGCCAAGCTGGAGGATGTGGTCAGAAGCTGCGTCAATATGGTCGGGGTTGATGCCAACACCGCCAGCAAGGAGCTTTTGACCTATGTATCGGGCCTGGGGCCGAAGCTCGCCGAGGCCATAGTGAGGTACAGAAAGGAGCATGGTAGGTTTGTGTCCAGGGACGAGCTGAGGAAGGTCCCAAGGCTTGGGCCCAAAGCCTTCGAGCAGGCAGCGGGCTTCATTAGGATCAGGGATGGAAAGAACCCCCTGGACGGGAGCGCCGTTCATCCCGAGAGCTATCACATCGTGGAGAGGATGGCCGAAGATCTAGGAGTTTCTGCCCAGGAGCTCCTAGATTATAAAGAGCTTCAAAAGAGGATAGATCCTAAGAGGTACGTCACGGATATGGCCGGAATGCCAACCATCCTGGACATCATCTCAGAGCTATCCAAGCCCGGAAGAGATCCGCGCCGGAAGTTTGAGCTCTTCCAATATCAGGAAGGAGTGGAGAAGCCCGAGGATCTCAAACCAGGCATGAGGCTTCCTGGCGTCGTGACTAACGTTACGGCTTTTGGGGCCTTTGTGGATGTCGGGGTCCACCAGGACGGCCTGGTTCACATAAGCCAGCTCTCGGACAAATTTGTCAGAAATCCTACGGATGTCGTCAAGGTTCACCAGAGAGTGATGGTGAAAGTGCTGGATGTGGACTTGGATAGAAAGAGAATATCCCTGTCCATGAAAGAAGAATAAGGAAATTAGGGGAAGACAACGTTAGTAGAACTAAGGTATTGTTAGGGCTGAGGTAAATCTCCAAGATAATGCATTACCTGGTATCTAAGACATACAACATCCCAATCCAGCTTTTCCATGCTTGTAAGCTTGAGTAGATATCATCCCATCAGAAGATATCAGATCCGGCGTTCTAAAGATGGACTTAGGGCTCATGCCACCCACACGACTTGGGCATACAAGAATGCTTATCTCGTCCACTAGCCCATCCCTCAGTAAGATGCCATTTAAGGTGCCTCCGCGGTCAACGCTTACCACCTTCACACTATATTTGAGGCCGAGCTATCATCAGGGCGTCCCTGAGATCGACATGGTCGTCGCCTGCTATTATGTAATCGAGACGCTTCCTGCTCAGATAATCCAGGTGCTCTTTAGGAGTGGCTTTGGAGCAAAGGGCCACCACGCCCAGCCAATAAGGCAGCTTTCTCTAGGAAGTCCAGCACTTAACCCTTCCGCGGCCATCTGGGATGACAAGAAGATGGGTACTAGGTGTGAGGACTCCTCGAACATCGATGTATCATCCGAGTTTCAATCCCTATTGGGTTTTCTGATTAGCTGCAACGGTACCCTTAGAAT
>CAZKWM010000056.1:0-11851 GCA_964556405.1 uncultured Methanotrichaceae archaeon
GAGACCATAGCTAAGGTTAACGAGACTACCGTTAAGGTAAATGAGAGCTCGTCTGTAAAAGAAAGTGTTCCTGTAGAAAGCGCGCCTCTCATGGCTCCCGGCAGTGCCGAGGAAAAAGCAGAGACAATGCCTTCTAACGTCGCTGAAGCATCAGCTAAATCATCTTTGTTTGTTGCCACCATCAACATCCCCAGGCCGGGGGATCTCCTGACCGGCAACAATGGTGTCAACTTCAGTGCATCGGTTGCCGGTGGCAAGGCGCCCTATAGATACACCTGGACCTCCAACATCAATGGCGTTCTCTCCCATAACGAGACCTTCTCGCTTAAGCCATCTGATCTTCAGCAAGGCCAGCATACTATTGTCCTACTGGTGATGGATGCTTCGGGGCAGACTGCTCAGGCGAGCGTCATATTGAGTGACATAGCCAGTTAGATTTATAGTATTTTAAAGAATTATTTTTTACTTCTATTTAGATGCTCCTGAGTGAGTCCTTACAACTACAGGGCCTCTCCTCAGGCAGCTTTTCTAAGGTCCTGGCTATGGCCCCCCCCTCACCTCCTTCAACACATCTGATGAGACCTTCATCTGGTTCACGAGATCTGTTAGGCTCAAAGCTCCCTCCTTCATGCCGCAGGCCCCGTTGGTGACCACGCAGAGGGAGGCGTAACATAAGGAAAGCTACCCTGGGGTCCGGACCACCTCGGGGTAGCCGGTCATGCCCACTACGTCGCCAAACTGCCTCAGCATTCTGATCTGGGCCGTGGGTTCCAAATGAGGACCTTTCGTACAGACGTAGGCGCCCTCGTGTATCTCCAGGGACTTCAAGGCCTCTTTGATGCGAGATCGAAGATCCGGGCAGGGAGGGGGGTTGCTCATGTCCACATGCACCGCCTTATCCTCGTAGAAGGTGCTCACCCTGGCCTTGGTGAACTCCACGAAATCGAAGGACAAGAAGAAGCATCCTACTGGGTGATAGGACATGGATCCCACGGAGTTGGTGGAAAAGATTCTATTAGCCCCGGTCTCCCTGGCCACCAAGATCATGGCTCTGTAGTTGACCTTGTGGGGAGGACGCTGTTCCTGGCCGTGCCTAGGTATGAAGACAACCATCCTTCCCTTGAGTCTGGTGAACCGGACCTTCAAATTTCCATAGGGAGTGACTGCCTCATCCACGATTCCTCCCAGATTGAAGCCCGCGCCGCTGATGATGGCCATCTCGGCTTTCATGTCAGGAACTTTTCCTCAAACCTTTAAATCCATCCTCTTGCGAAGCCTTTTATACGATGGCCGCGACCGACCTAAGGAGATCCCGATGGAGTTCACAGCCCAGGAAAAGTACGAGTTTAAAAGGTTGCTAGACGACCTAAGGTCAAAGACCGGCAGGGGTACGGAACTGATATCCCTGTACATCCCCCACGACAAGCAGATCTCTGATGTGGCAGCCCAGCTTCGCGAGGAGCATGGCCAGGCATCCAACATAAAGTCCAAGGTCACCAGGACCAACGTTCAATCTGCATTAGAGTCAGCCATGGCCAGGCTTCGCCTCATACCCAAAGCACCTGAAAACGGTGTAGTGATCTTCATCGGAGCCATTGATATCGGCGGTAATAAGACCGATATGTACAGCGTAGCCTTGGAGCCTCCCGATCCCATAGTCACTTACAGGTACCATTGCGACTCCTCCTTCCTCCTAACGCCCCTGGAGGACATGCTGGCGGACAAGAAGACTTATGGCCTCATAGTCCTGGACAGGCGCGAGGCGACGGTGGGCCTCCTGAAGGGCAAGCAAGTAGAGCCCATGAAGCACCTGACCTCCACGGTTCCTGGAAAGCAGAGGAAGGGCGGCCAATCAAGCCACAGGTTCCAGCAGCTCAGGCTCATTGCCATCCATGACTTCTACAAGAGGATCGGAGAGGCAGCCAGCGAAGCCTTCCTTTCAGTAGATCCCAAGGATCTCCAGGGAATTTTAATAGGCGGTCCCTCTCCCACTAAGGAAGAGTTCATGGATGGGGACTTCATCCACCACGAGCTGCAAAAGAAGCTTTTAGATGCCGTGGACGTCTCCTACACCGACGAGTCGGGCTTATTTGAGCTGGTGGACGCGGCCCAGGACAGGCTTTTGGACTTGGAGATCACCCAGGACAAGCTGGTCATGAGACGGTTCATGGAGGAGCTTGTAAGCGACAAGGGCCTGGCTGCCTACGGCGAGAAGGAGGTCAGGCATAATCTGGATCTGGGATCGGTGGACACCCTCCTGCTCTCCGAGGACCTGAGGAAGACCAGGGCCGAGATCACCTGCAGCAACAGGTCATGCGATTTCCGCGAAAACAAAACCTTGGCACCTAATTCTCCGCCTCAGGGCAACTGCCTCAAGTGCGGAAGCCCCCTCCAGGTGGCAGAGGAGATCGATCTGGTCAGTGATCTCTCCAAGCTGGCCGACGAGAGCGGCGCCACGGTTAAAATAATATCTTCCGAGTTCGAGGAGGGTGCCCAGCTTTACCAGGCCTTCGGTGGCATTGCGGCAATTCTTCGGTATAAGACTAGCCATCTTTAAATCCATCTTTTAAGGTTTCGGGGCTCAAGCTGGGCCTCGCCTAGAGAGGCTGAGAAGAGCTTATAACCTCTCTCGAATGAAACAAATATATGCTCCTCATTTCCAGCCGAGGTAATAAGCGATGGCTAAGGTAGAAGTCTCAGTTAACGTACCTGTCAGGCCTACCGAGAAGGTTGACAAGGTGGTCTCTGCCATAGAGAAGATCTTTCCGGGTCTCACCATGGATATGCGGGGGGACAGGATAGAGGCCTACGATGGCCTGGAATCTTTGAGAAACCTCCACAAGATTTTGCGGGATCAGATGATACTGGATACTGCGAGGGCAGTGATGGTCGAGGGCAGGGTTGGAACGATCATACAATTCAGCCTCAACAAGCAGGCAGCTTACGTCGGAAAGGTTAACTTTCCCTTTGAAGAAGAGCCCCTGGGTTCCATCCACGTCCAGATCACGGGCGGAGATCAGGTCATTGATTGGTTGGCTCCGGAGACAGAGAATGGTGTTCCCATAAGGGAGATCGAGATCAGTGGGGATGAAGATGTTTAGCTTTTCTTCCAGCGCCATGGTAAACAATCCATTTGACTGGGCCTATCAGCTCGAAGAACTGGGCTACACCGGCTGGGAAGTAGTCAATGAGGGAAAGCAGAAGCTCACCGAAGAGACCGTGTCCAAAATTAAGGATATCGTCGAGACCACCAACCTGGTCATAACCATCCACCTGCCCTACTCGGACCTGAATCTGGCCAGCCTCAACCAGCCCATATGGGATGAGACCGTGAGGCAGATGAATACCTGCCTCACCCTAGCCGGTGATTTCTGCGACCTGGCCGTGGTCCACCCTGGCCACATATCCCCTCTGGGTGCCCTCATGCCTGATGCGGCCTGGTCCCAAAACGTTCTGGGCATACAGGAGCTCTGCGACCACGCTGAGGATCTTGGGATAAAGGTTTGCGTGGAGAACATGCTATCCATACCTTCCATGATCGGTAGGAGGCCTGAGGAGATGCTGGGCATCATAGACACCGTGGATCGTGAGAACGTGGGCTTCATCTTAGACGTGGGCCACGCCAACACCAATGGGAATGTGGAGGATTTCCTCAAGATCGCGGGCAAGGTATCGCATGCCCATATCCACGACAACCACGGTGAGAGGGACGAGCACCTGCCCGTGGGCAACGGCACCGTGCCCTGGGACAAAGTGGCCAAGGCCTTCCAGGGCTACCAGGGAAGGTTCGTCACCGAGGCCAGGTCCCTGGCTGAGGGAGAGAGATCCCTAAAAAGGTTCAAAAAGTTGATGAACCCCTGAGTGCCATCTACCTTTATGCAATCTTTGAATGATTGGACCCGTGGAATGCTGGAGAAAATGGACGCCAAGGACAGGGCCAGAGAGAAAGCCCTGGCGCTCTCCAGGACCGCCATCCGCCACTGCTCCCTTTCTATCAGGGCTGTACACAAGGGCAACCTGGAGGAGGCCAAGAATTCCATGGCCGAAGCTAGGATCAACATGGACAAGGCCCGTGGGATTCTGAAGGAATATCCTGATATCAGGTACGCAGGCTTCGTGGATGACGCCGAGCAGGAGTACGCTGAGGCCACCAACGTCTTTTCCATAACCACCAGGCACGAGGTTTTATCCCCCGAGGAGATAGGCGTGGACCTTGCGAACTATCTATCGGGCCTGGGGGATGTGACCGGGGAGCTGCGACGGCACATCCTGGATCTCATACGAGAAGGCAAACCCAAGGAGGGCGAGTACTACCTGGACACCATGGAGGAGATCTTTCACCTTCTCATGCTCTTCGATTACCCCGATGCCCTGACCCATGGCCTGCGCAGGAAGAGCGACCTGGCTAGGTCCATGCTGGAGAGGACCCGGGGCGATCTCACCAATGCCATAGAGATGGCTCAGGTCGGAGATTCCCTAAGAAAGCTTGAGGATAAGCTTAAAGAACCAGGTTCTAAAGTCTAGGCCATGCGATTCAATCCGTCCCAGATCCTCGAGGCTGCCAAGGCAGATTTTGACAAGACCTGGCAGGAGGGAAGGGAGTACCTCAAAGAGCCGCCTCTAAATGAGCGCTATCCTAGAAGTATGCTCTCCTATGGGGTGCCTCACCCCATCTTTGATACTATACAGAAGCTTAGGGAAGCTTATATTAGGCTGGGCTTCTCCGAGGCCATGAACCCGGTCATGGTCGATGCCCAGGACGTTTACAAGCAGTTTGGCTCCGAGGCCCTGGCGGTCCTGGACAGATGCTTCTACCTGGCGGGCCTTCCCAGGCCAGACATAGGCCTGTCCGATGAGAGGATCGCCCAGGTAAACTCCCTCTTGGGAAGGAATATAACTTCAGAGGAGACCGAGGCCCTGCGCGGTATCCTCCACGGCTACAAGAAAGGAACGGTTGAGGGAGACGACCTGGTCCAGGAGATCTCCAAAGCCCTGAGTGCAGGCGATGCCCTGGTTTCTTCCCTCTTGAAAAGAGTTTTTCCCGAGTTTAAGAATCTCAAGGCCGAGGCCACCACCAGGACTCTCCGATCCCACATGACCTCGGGCTGGTTCCTGACCGTATCCAGCCTATGCAAAAAGCAGAAACTTCCCATAAAGCTATTTTCGGTTGATAGGTGCTTCAGGCGTGAGCAGTCCGAAGGTGCTGACAGGCTCATGTCCTACCATTCTGCATCCTGTGTCATAGCCGATGATAACCTCTCCGTAGACGATGGCATGGTCGTGGCAGAGGGCCTCTTAAGCCAATTCGGCTTCCAGAACTTCAGGTTCATCCCCGACGATAAGAGGTCTAAGTACTACACTCCGGGCACCCAGACCGAGGTCTACGCCTTCCACCCGGGCATGGTGGGATCCGGTACCAAGTACTCCAGCGGATGGGTTGAGGTGGCAACCTTTGGCATCTACTCCCCAACGGCTCTGGCCCAATACGATATACCCTGCCCGGTGATGAACTTAGGCCTGGGCGTGGAGAGGATAGCCATGATTCTCCACAACTCCAATGACCTCAGGGCCCTATCCTACCCCCAGTTCCAGGAGAATTGGGAGCTTAACCAGAAGGAGATGGCCAGGATGATCTACGTAGATAAGGTGCCCAGGACCCCCGAGGGCAGGGACATCGCTGAAGCTGTGGTCAACGTATGCGAGAAGTACGGAGAAACCCCCTCCCCCTGCGAGTTTCCGGCCTGGGAGGGCCAGATCTTCGGCAGAAAGGTTTCGGTATCGGTGGTCGAGCCCGAGGAGAATACCAAGCTATCAGGCCCTGCCACCTTCAACGAGATCGTGGTTTACAAGCAAAACGTCATGGGAATTCCAAAAACTCCTCGCTGGGACGATGCCTTCCAGAACGGCGCATCCACCGGCATCAGGTACGTGGATGCATTCGCCAACCTCGCTGCCAGTGACGTCGAGGCCGCCATCCAAGAAGGAAAGGAGTCTGAGGCCAGGGTGAGGATCGTCAGGGCCCCCGGCGACATCAACGTCAAGATAGATCCTGTCCTGGAGCGGTACATCACCAGCCACAAGCACAAGATGGACTTGAGAGGCCCCGTCTTCCTGACCGTCAGGAGCAAACCTATATGAGAACTCCTGGCTCCAATCAAGAGGATAAGAAAGCTGCTGGTGAGTCAGCCTCAGCCCTGGTCAGGGACGGTATGGTCCTAGGCCTGGGCACTGGCTCCACGGTGGCCTGGACGGTACTGAAGCTTGGGGAGAGGATTAAGGAGGGTTTGGATATCCTGGCCGTCCCAACCTCCTATCAGTCCGAGGCTCTGGCCATCCAGGCTGGAATCAAGCTCACAACCTTATCTCAGCATCCGGTCCTTGACCTGGCCATAGATGGGGCTGATCAGATTGATATTTCCCTCCAGGCCATCAAGGGAGGAGGTGCAGCTCACACCAGGGAGAAGGTGGTCTCCCACTCGGCCAGGAGGTTCGTGATAGTCACCGATGGCTCCAAGTATGTCCAGAAGCTCTCGGCGCCTGTACCCCTGGAGGTCCTGTCCTTTGCCTTCAACCTGGTGGTCAGGAGGGTGGCTGAGATGGGTGGACAGCCGATCCTTAGGCTTGGGAAGATGAAGGACGGGCCTGTGATCACGGACAATGGAAACTTCGTGGTGGATGCTCACTTCGGTCCTATAGAAAATCCCCAGGGTCTTTCCGCTGCTTTAAGCTCCATCCCAGGAGTTATGGAGCACGGCATCTTCTGCAACGTAGATGAGACTCACGTGGCCAGGGGCGGACGGGTCGAGATAATAAGGCGATAATAAGATGACAAAGGCAGCAGGGCAGAAACTAAAACTATAGGAAAAACTGTAGTCCCTTCCCAGAGCAAGGTGATAAGACCGTGATTTCCGACCCCGGGAACTCCAGGACCATCTGGTGGAAAGAGGGCTTGTGGCTGATAGACCAGACCAAGCTTCCCTCCGAGTATAAGCCCATAAAGATAGAGAACATCAAATCCCTGATTGAGGCCATAAAATTCCTGAAGATCAGGGGTGCTCCTGCCCTGGGCGCTGCTGGAGCTTACGGCGTTGCCCTGGCAGCCCAGCTTTCCAGGGCGTCTAATGCCGAGGACTTACTTTTTGAAGTTGGCATGGCCGCTGAGATGATAAAGGCATCCAGGCCAGCAGCCGTCAACATCTCCTGGGGCATAGACAGGGTCATGAGGGTCGCCGAGTCCCAGGACAACATCGAGGATATAAGGGTGTTGTCTCTGGCCGAGGCGGAGAGGATCGCCGAAGAGGATATAGCCATAAATAAGGCCCTGGGAAGGAGCGGAGCCAAGCTCCTGGAGAACGGGGACCGTGTCCTGACCCATTGCAATGCCGGAAGGTTAGCGTGTGTGGGATGGGGAACAGCATTAGGCATCGTTCGGTCGGCGGTGGAGGCAGGCAAGGAGATCCACGTCTATGCCTGCGAGACCAGGCCTTTGAATCAGGGGTCCAGGCTCACTGCTTGGGAGCTCTCCCAGGATGGAATACCGGTGACTTTGATCTGCGAGAGCGCCTCAGGAAGCCTCATGAGGAAGGGTATGATAGACAAGGCCATCGTCGGGGCTGATAGGATCACCAGGGATGCGGTCTTCAACAAGGTGGGAACTTACAATCACGCCATTGTAGCCAAATACCACAAGGTGCCCTTCTACGTGGCTGCGCCTCTATCCACCTTTGACCTCCGGCACTCATCCGAGGATATCGAGGTTGAAGAGAGGAGCCCCAGGGAGCTTCAATCCCTGGGAGGGTGCAGGCTTGCGCCTGAGGGTGTGGAGATTTGCAACCCGGCCTTTGATGTGATGCCCTTGGAACTGGTCTCGGCTTTGATCACCGAGAAAGGGGTTTTTAGACCGCCTCTCATGCCGCCTGTTTAATCTCCATACCTATTTAATCTCTATACCTTTATCTATTTCGCATGCAGCTGATGGTCTTTCGCTTTTGATTAAGAGGTGGGACGACCAAAATAATATGTTTCGAGAACCGAAAGATAGCAAGGTAGAAATATCGAGCCTTAGTTGTCCTAGCAGTGAGCCAAAAGGGGTGCTCTTGATGGTCCGAGAACTCTATTTAGAATCTCTTCGATATGGTTAGATAATTCTTTTTCCCAAAAATGTAAAACCGCATGATCTAGCGTTACACATAATACCTCCTGGGTTCTTAGTTCAGCCGATCTTAAAGAAAGACCTTCAAACGTTTTTATAATAAGCACTTTTATTATCACATCTAGATCGTAAAATTTGGGCCTAGGTATATCCATCGGATCTAGATTTAGCGATAATGAATCATATACTTTTAAAAGGCGATCGATATCGTAAACTCTAGTATCCCAGCGCTTTAACATCCAAAATATAAATTATTCCTTGATTCTTTTTAAATTAATACTAAATTGACCTTAGTATGTTAGACGCACCCCCTATGGGAAGAGCTCTATGAAGCCTGAGGCCGTCCAGCCTGGCGGACTTTTGGAGAATGGTGACCCAGGAGCATCTCACCTACAGTAGTCACCCTTATGTTATATCGAGGATAACCATCAAGATCTATCAAATCTCCCGAAGAGATACGGCCCTTGCCCGACATCTTTAAAGTAGATCGCCTGATAGAATCGAGGCCATGACCTTCCATCTCTTCCCTGCCGTGGACCTTCGCGGCGGCAAGTGCGTTCAGCTCGTCGGCGGCGTCCCGGGCACCGAGGTTGTATCCCTGGATGATCCCCTGACTCAGGCAAGGCACTGGATCGACGAGGGAACCGACGTTCTTCACATAATAGATCTGGACGGTGCCATCCAGGGAAATCGAATCAATGCGCCCGTAATGAGAGATATAGTCAGGGAGCTAAAGCTCTTCACCCAGGTGGGTGGAGGCATCAGGACCCGATCCGACGTTGAAGAGATCCTGGGCCTGGGCGTGAACAGGGTGATGATAGGCACCGCAGCCCTGAAGGATCCTGAGATGATCAAAGATCTATCCAAGCAGTACGGCCCTGAAAGAATCATGGTTGCCCTGGATGTGAAGCGCGGAGCCGTCACCACCGAGGGCTGGCAAAGGACCTTGGACAAGAAAGCCGTGGAACTTGGTCAGCTCTTCGAACGCCTGAGGGCAGGGGCGATTCTCTTCACCAACATCGATATTGAGGGACAGCAGCGTGGGGTTGACCTATCGCCTGCCAAGCATCTCATAGATTCCGTGGGAATACCGGTGATCGTGGCAGGCGGCGTCACTACCATCAAGGATATCCTAGGCTTGAGAGACATAGGCGCTGGAGGAGCCGTGGTGGGGACTGCCATATACACCGGAAAGCTGAACTTCAAGGAAGCTCTAAAAGTCCTGAAGGAGCTATAAATGAGAAAAGGCAGGGCTGATGCAGATGTTGAAAGTGCGAAGGCTGTAGCAGGTGTGGATCTGGATGGAACTGGGAATATCGATCTATCCTCAGGGTCGGGCTTCCTGGATCACATGCTCCATGCCTTTTCCAGGACAGGACAGCTGGATCTCGAAGCTGAGGCTCCCGGATCTTACTGGGGAACTATAGCTTTGGGGAAGGCCCTTGGAATGGCCATGGGTGGCGCCCTGGGGGATCGTAGCGGTATTCGAAGGTACGGCTTTGCCTCGGTGCCCATGGATGAGGCTTTGGCCCAGGTCTCCCTGGACTTCAGCGGCAGGTCTTATCTGGTCTTCAAAGGAGAATTGTTTGGCGATCTCATCGGCGACCTAGAGGCTCAGAGGGTAAAGGTTTTCCTTGAATCGCTCTCGGTCGGCGGTAAGCTTACACTCCATGTTAAGTTCTACGGCGAGAATGATCATCACATGGTTGAGAGCGTGTTTAAGGCCCTGGGGCTAGCGGTGAGGGAGGCTGTATCCAGAGATGGATCTGGTGTGCCTAGCACTAAAGGCGTCATTTAAGTCAATAGCAAGTCATGTAATTGTGCTTAGATGGTTACGGCACATCCAGCCATATCTAAGAACACTCAGTATCTCAGAGAATGTTCATCCGGGCATCAATCGTCTCTTTTGGATTTTCCTCCATCAGCCAATATTCTGTGTTTTTTAGGACCACGGTGGTTACATTTTAAGCAACAAGCTTCATTTGCCGTTCCCCAGCAAATTTCCATTTGCCTTATCACTGCCGATGGCAAGCGTCGGCATGGATAGTTTGGTCTTTGAGAGCTGTGCGAAATTTTTGGCCGCCTGTGGGAATGAAACGTATTACCCCCAGTCTGCATGCATACGTTCCGGGCGGGCATAGGCTGCTGTGTAAGTTTCGCGATCAACATCTGGGATGGAGCGCGTCTGGTCAGTGGCAGAACCGTTCCATGGGTGCTCAAAATAAGCCCTCTCCCGTCCAAGAACGAGCGCCTCCGGCGTTTTGCCGTTGAAACGAAAGTGCCAGATGCCCGGGAGGAAGGCACCCATCTACCGCCAGCTTCTCCGTTTCCTCAGGAAACTGTGCCGCATAGGCATATGCCACCATAAGTCCGATGTCGTGACCTACGATACGCGCCTTCTGAATGCCCAGCGATCTTGCAAGAGCATGGACCCAGATAGCAGCCGTCTTCATGCCCAATCCATCAGCCGGAATGGGGATGGTCGGCCTCCCCATATGCGACGTTTGCGTGTATCCGTGAGGGAGAATTACAGCGGGACGTGGCCCGCCGCCAGGTATTGAAGCTTGCTGCCATCAACCTCTGAGGTCTGCGAAACTATCAGCTCAGGAGAGATTACATTGCCCGATTGCCGGGTATCTGGTCTTCTACCGCTCATATCCCTCACCACCTAGAAGTTCGTTCACCTGTTTACCACCATCAAGCTTTGATGAAAGCGATCAGATCTGCATTTACCTGATCCTTATGGGTCGTGGCCATGCCGTGCGGCGCGCTCCCTTATAGACCTTCAGCGTAGCATCCTTGACGATCTTGGACGATTTCAGAGCCGATGCTCCTATCGGCTACTATCTGATCGTCATCGCCGTGGAGGATGATGGCCGGGACATCGATCTTCTTGAGGTCATCGGTAAAACCCGTCTCTGAGAAGACCTTGATGCAGAAGTAGGGTGCAGGCAACCCGGCCATCATCCCTTGACGCCAGAAAGAATCACGTACGCCTTCGGAGATCTTCGCTCCAGACCGGCTATAACCGTAGAACGGCATACTCAGATCCTTCCAGAACTGAGAGCGGTCGGCGAGAACTGAGGCGCGAATTTGATCGAAGGCCTCTATCGACGTCCCTTTGGGATTAGAGTGAATCTTCAGCATCAGGAGAGGGATGGCGCTATGTTAATAAGCTTAAGCTTTTAAACCACCTATAGGCAATTTTGTATATCATAGGCAGAATATATTATTAGTAGTATAAGGTTTATCCTGAAGGGTAATGAAACTCACCAAAATTGTATTATCAGTATCCATTCTACTCCTAGCAATCTCAACTATAGGACTCTCTACAACAGATACCACAGCCACAGATATCTCAACTATAAGTATCAGGTCCAGCCCAGCTATAACAACATCGAATCAGGAATCCCTGTCATACCCTTTGATTTCGGACTCCGAAGTCGGCGTAAACCTTCCAGATGAGGTCGGTGTGAATGAGGACAGCGATCCTGAACCCACCACCGCGGTCATCGAAGGTCCTTACTTCAAACCCGGCTCCCCAGAAAGAAAATCGCTCTTAGAGCCGGGCATCCCAGGCAACAGGCTCAACCTAACAGGTCACGTCTTAACCATGAGCGACAATCCCGAACCAGGAGCCCTTCTGGATTTCTGGCAGGCGGATGGAAACGGAGCATATGATAACATCGGCTATAAGCT
>CAZKWM010000057.1:0-2127 GCA_964556405.1 uncultured Methanotrichaceae archaeon
AATCCTCGCAGTACCCAAGTAGTAAAGGAGTCCATAGTAATACATATTATTCTCCATGTTTAGTGCTTTCTGTAAAAAGGATAGGGTAGGTTTTTAGGAATGCTCAGGCATCAGAACGGTCAAATCTCCTAACGTACCATGATCCCAGCAGGACGAAGGCACTTACACCTAGTATCCAGAGGACTACTTCCGTCATTAGTGGGCCATCTCCAGGCCGTGGGTATAAAGCTCTTCTGCATGGTCTCAAAGGCCCGCAAAGCCTTGACGCTCTCCATCACTACCATCTCGCTATTGTGCTCAAGAACTGCGGTGATCTTCCTGGCTGAGATCATCTCCAAAACGGGCCCAAAATCCACATTTCCCTGACCGATGGCCAGGTGATCGTCCCTCCTCCCCTTGTTATCGTGCAGATGAACGTGAATAATTTCAGGGCACGTCAAAAAAGCATTCAATGAACCGCAGGTGTTGGCGTGGCCAACGTCCAGGGCGATTCCCAAACCCTTCAGATCCAGCCCCGGTGAGGAGAAAAAGGGCCAAGGGCACTTAGGCAGGTTTTCCAGAGCCACGCTGATGCCGTACTCGGTCTCCGCAGCCTTAAGCTCCTCCAAGGACTTCTCCAGGGCCTTGGTTGTCCTGAAGGCCTGGAAGCTCCAGCTCAGGTATCCGGGATGAACAACGTAGATGCTTGCGCCTACCTTGGCGGAGAGAGCAATCTCCCTCTTATGAAGGACGACAGAGGCCGATCTGACGCGAGGGTCAAGGCTGGCGATGTTGACTCCGCTGACAGCACCGTGAACTGTGTACTTTAATTTAAAGGCTTGAAGAACCTCCACGTTCTCAGGTATTAGAAGACTGTGTCTGCCTTCGCTCAGAACTTCAGCGCTGTCGGAGATCCTGGAGACGCGCTCCAGGGCAGCTGCGAGAGACAGTTCCTGATATGCTCCAGTGGAGATCCGAGCCCTCATGACCGAGGAACTCGGAGAATCATTTATAAGTGTTGTGGTCTGAAAAGAGATCTGGTCTGAACTGTATACCTCAGGCAATTGATAATGGCGATTTGTCTTTATGAGAAAAATTTTGGAAACTGGTTTGTACACCGGCCCCTTCCTTTCAGTTCTTTGGATCTCCGCCACGCGATAGGCCTCAGTCGCTCTAGGGAGGGTAGTATCACGTAACATGGGTCATGATTATAATTACTAAAAAGTTTCCTTTCGGGAAATGATCACATGTGTCCAAACAGGCCCAGAAGATGCGCCACGACAGGGGGCTAAGCCATCCTTCGATTGCTCTTGAAGCTTTGTATATTTAAGAAGCCCTGATTTAGAGACTTTGATCCCAAGGCCGACGCACCTTACGCCAAAGGTATAATAAACCTGCTAATAAGATCTTTGACCGTGGTATTGAATGTCATCGCAGATCGAGAAAGTTCACGCCCGGGAGATCCTTGACTCCCGCGGCAACCCCACAGTAGAGGTTGATATCTACACATGCTGCGGCTTTGGAAGGGCAGCAGTCCCCTCCGGTGCCTCCACAGGCAGCCACGAGGCCCTAGAGCTCCGCGATAAGGGCGATAGGTATGGCGGCAAGGGCGTCTTGAATGCGATAAGAAACGTAAATGACGTCATAGCTCCCGAGATCCTGGGGATGGACGTCTCAGCTCAGCGCGAGCTCGATGAGTTCATGATCGAGATGGACGGCACCCCCAACAAGGCAAAGCTGGGAGCCAACGCCATCCTTGGTGTTTCTCTGGCCGCGGCCAAGGCAGCAGCGAGCGAGATAGACCTGTCCCTCTATAGGTACCTGGGCGGCGTGAACACCTACAGGCTCCCAATACCCTCCTTCAACGTCCTGAACGGCGGCCAGCACGCCGGAAACGACCTGGCCATCCAGGAGTTCATGATTCTGCCCGTCGGGGCCAAGACCTTTAGCGAGGGCCTGAGGATGGGCGCCGAGACCTACCACGCCCTGGGCAAGATCCTGAATGGCAAGTACGGTGCCGTCGCCACCAACGTTGGCTACGAAGGCGGATACGCCCCGCCCCTAAGCAAGACCAGGGACGCCCTAGACGCCATCATGGGTGCACTGGACATCACCGGCTACGGCGAGGAGATAAAGATAGGCCTGGAT
>CAZKWM010000057.1:2227-9415 GCA_964556405.1 uncultured Methanotrichaceae archaeon
TTTGACACCGCCCAGATGGCTTTTAGGTCAGGATTCAAGGTCATGGCCAGCCACAGGTCTGCTGAGACCGAGGACTCTGCTCTGGCCGACGTGGCCGTGGCCCTGGGATGCGAGATGCTCAAGACCGGAGCCCCGGCCAGGAGCGAGAGGACCGCCAAATACAATCAGCTCCTGAGAATCCAGGAGGCTTTAGGACCGGTGGCGGCTTACGCCAAGATCTAAATCACCAAGGCAAAGTAAGCCAAAGCAGGGTAAAGATAAGATCGAAAAAAGGGGTTGTTCATCCCTTCGAAGGGATGATCGCCCTTTCCTAGTGCTTTTTTCAGTTTCAATTCAGCTGTATCCACAGGACCGCGGCGAAGCTGGCCATTCCCAATAAGCAGCAGGGATGCGTTTATCAGGGCCTTGTGGCCAACTTTACGGTGCCTGAAGGTGAACTTGGCGCTAGATCAATATGTGCACCAGGAAGAAGAAGAAGGCCATGTACACGTCCAGCTGGGTGTGAATCCACCTGGCCTGCTGCAGGGGCATGATGATCCTCTCAGTCCAGGCGTAGCCCGAGATGAAGAAGAGTATCATAAAGATCAGCAATACCCAGGCGCTGAACCGGCTGATCTTAAGCAGATATCGATCTGTATTCACGATTTTTCTATTATGCAAAAATCGCGCTCCTTGGAGATTATGCTCTTTCAGATGCATCTATGAGAAGTGATGATTCAAGCTGTCTTTACCTCCATAGAGTCGAAGATGCTTTTGATGGTCTCCCAGGGAAAATCGGAACCTATAATGCATACGATCTTTCCTGAACCGCTATTCTAATCGTGGCTGAAGGCTGCCAGGTACAAGGGGTCCTTTCTATCCTCGCTTACTGTAGACAGTAAACCATCACGGCCATTGATCTGGTAGGGATTTGTCTGCAGTTCCATCAAGACTGCTATCACATTGGACTGCTCCACGCAGTGCTCAAGGCCCACCGATGAGCCCTTTCTGGAGATCGAAGTCTCAAGAGACTGTGGGGCACTCAGCTGGTGGACCTCAAAAAAGGCCTGATTTGAGGTGCCATCGAAGTTTACGGTGGCCGGATAGATAGTATACTTAAAGCTAGCCTCCCTCTCATGGTGATCCATGGATGAGTGAGAGCCTTCT
Organism: uncultured Methanotrichaceae archaeon; assembly: GCA_964556405.1. GTDB lineage: Archaea > Halobacteriota > Methanosarcinia > Methanotrichales > Methanotrichaceae > UBA114. The sequence goes on from CAZKWM010000057.1 coordinate 3,374, forward strand.
TCCACAGAGTAAGACCCCAGGCTCTCTAGGTCTATGGAGATCTTAGCCAGACCCAGGTCTACCGTCTCACCAGAGGCTAAAGATACTGCCGAGATCGAGCATATAACCCAAAGAGCCACTATTGGCCCTATTAAAGTCTTCATCGAAACCTCTTTGATTTAGTGCTTTTTACTATATGGTTTTTTAACCAGATGCCTTTTAATTCAATGTTTCTTCGATCCGATGCTTCATTGATCCCGGCAAAGATAACATCCTTTAGAACGGTTGATAAAGGTAAAACCAGACGAACGCCCTATACGAATAGGGATCAAAGGCACGAAGCTATATCTTTCAGGATGTTAATGGTCCTTTACCCACGAATACTGGCGATTTTTGTTCAGTTACATTAAATTCAGTCCATTTATCTTTTGTTATCTGAGCTTATCGTTATTAAAGGCATAATTACTTTAAAACTACGATTTCTTCCATGGTATCATCATACTCATGGTTAAACTGTACCGTAGATAAATGTCTCACCTGTTTAGGAATAAACTTCGCCTCGAAAGATCTATACTTGAATAAGTCTCTCCTGGTCGCCCATGGAATACTCACTCAAGAGGGGCTTCAAGCCCGACATAGACAGGATCAAAAAAGCCCTGGAGGAGGAGTTCCCCTCCGAGATCAATCTGGAAAACGGCCACCTTCACACTTCTTACGGCGCCTTGAGGAGCATAGAGGCCTGGGTTGAGGGAAAGAAGCTCTCAGTGGTGACTGAGTCAGCTCCGGGCGTAGGCGACCAGGAGGTCCTGGATACCAATAAGCGCTTCAGGAACTTCCTGGAGAAGGCCACCGGCCACACGGCCAAACAGAGGATGGAGATGGCAAAGAAGGCGACGCAGAAGGGCTAGTACAGAGGTATACTGCCCTCCACGAACTCTTCTACCAGGTCGCCTGTCTTCTCCAGCCAGTAATCGACTATTCCCTCGGCCTTGGATTCCAGGGCATGGGAGATCTTCAGTTCCCCAGGGCAAAAGATCTGTATTCCTTTTATCAGGGGCTTGTCCAGGGGCGAACCTATCTTGCTCACCAGGGTCACATAGGCCTCCTCCACGCAGTCCAGCTTTGATATATCCTCGGCGGCCTTCCTGGCCAGGACGTTATAGATCTTTCCCACGTGGATGACGGGATTCTTGCCAGCCACCGCCTCCATGGTCATGGGCCTCATGGGAGTTATGAGGCCATTGCCCCGGTTTCCCCGGCCTGTAGCGCCATCGTCTCCCATCTCTATGGAGGTTCCGGTCACCGTGAGGAAGATGTTCTCGCCAGAGTCCGCGGCGTTAACGCTGACCTCGGCATCCGTCAGCTTCAAGACAGCATCCTTCACTTTGGCCTTGGCCTCATCGTACTCAGCCATCGATGAGATATATCTGGAGATCATGGCCACGGCGATGACGATCTTGAGATCCTTGCCGTTTCTCACCGCCATGATCTTGGTATCCCCACCAACGCCCTGGACAGATCCTATGGCTGGCTCAATGTCCAATACCAGTCTCTCAATCCGATCCAGGGGGGCATAGCCTACCCCTATGGAGGTATCATTGGCTCCTTGGCCAATGAGGCTTTTAAGCTCCGGCGCTCCCTCGCCCATCCTGGGTTCTATATCGAAGTCCTTTAGGTGGGCTACTGTCTTTTGGAGATAGGATGCTGCAGCCTCTCCAATCAGGTTATCCAGGGGTTTATCTATGAATCTAGTTGCCCTGCCGCCGACCACCACCGACGGCGGCACCACTAAAGAACCTCCCCCAAACTTGGGAAAGCTCTTTCCTGCGATGATGAGAACCTTGTCTACGTTGTAGTGGAAGATCTGGCCGTACTCCTCCAGGTAGAATTTGGACAGGGCTTTTGATATGGCCTCGGATATTCCATCCGCGAGGGTGTCCGGATGGCCAAGGCCTTTTCTCTCCACGATCTGGAATGGAGGGGGGAAGTACTTCTGGACAGTAATCATGCTACCACCTAAATCAATCTACTAAGTTAGGATTAATATCTTTCCGGATGAAACCGTGGCGATGGAGAGCCGGGACCAGAGTTAAGGGGGAAAGACAGGGCAATGTTGCCAAATCTCTCTGCGCAATAGGTTTTTCAGTCCCTTTCCGACCCACAGGGGCTAAAAAGCCGTGGATATACCGATGATCAGATATCCTGCCTCTAGCAAGCGGCCTTGGTTCTCAGGAATGGATTTATATGGGTGAAAATGGTGCCTTACTCTCATGAGCGAGTCGACGTCCGCGCAAGATCAAGAGACCATCCAGGAGTACGTCGCCAAGAGGATCTCGGCCTTGGAAACCGAGAACAAGAGCTTGGCAGACGAGCTGGAGACCACCAAAGTGGAGAGAGAGGAGGTCAGAGCCAAGCTCTTCGAGTCTCTTATCACCAATAAAAAGTACATGCGCGAGGTTGAGAGGCTCAAGAAAGAGAACGCCATTCTTAGGAGGATGCCCCTCTTTCTGGCCACGGTCGTGGAGATGGGGGATGACTACGTTCTCCTCCGCCAGCACGGCAACAACCAGGAGTTCATAACCACTGCTCCTCCAGAGCTTATGCCCAAGCTCGAGCCCAATACCCGCGTAGCCATCAACAATTCTCTAACCATCGTCAGGATTCTGGACCGCTGTGTCGATGCTAGGGCCAAGACCATGGAGCTCATAGAGGCCCCCGAGGTCTCTTACGCAGATATAGGCGGCCTGGAGAAGCAGATCCAGGAGGTCAGGGAGACGGTTGAGCTGCCCTTGACCAAGCCTGAGATCTTCCAGGAGGTAGGAATCGAGCCCCCTAGAGGTGTCCTGCTCTACGGCCTGCCGGGTACCGGCAAGACCCTCCTGGCCAAGGCCGTGGCCCATGAGTCCATGGCCACCTTCATCCACATGTCAGGCTCAGAGCTCGTCCACAAGTTCATAGGCGAGGGCGCCCAGCTGGTCAGGGATATATTCCAGATGGCTAGGGACAAGGCTCCATCCATCATCTTCATAGACGAGATAGATGCCGTTGGAAGCATAAGGACCCACGACGGCACCACAGGAAGCGCCGAGGTCAACAGGACCATGATGCAGCTCCTGGCTGAGATGGACGGCTTTAGAACCCGCGGCGACATTAAGATTATAGCCGCCACCAACAGAATAGATATCCTGGACCCAGCCCTCCTTCGCCCGGGAAGGTTTGATAGGATCATAGAGATCCCCATGCCAAGCCTGGCGGGAAGGATGAAGATCCTCAATATCCACGCTGAAAAGATGAAAAAGACCCCTGATGTGGATCTGGACAAGATCGCCAAGGATACAGAAGAGGCCAGCGGCGCAGATCTCAAGTCCATAGTAGTCGAGGCCGGCATGAACGCCATCAGAAGAGGCGCCACCATCGTCTCAGGTGACGACTTCAAGATGGCCATAAACAAGGTTCTGGGCGATGAGGAAGAGAAGAAGGCCACCGAAGGGTGCGCCCGCATGTTCTCCTGAATCTCAATCAGAAATCTAATCAGGCAGCCTGAAAGGCTGCCTACCTCTACATTTTCTTCAGCGGCGTAATTCTCATCCTATCATTATTCTACCTAAAGTGACCGGGAAGAGGACCCTGAGCAGCCAGCCGATAATGCCTTCTGCTACACCAACGTATCTGTAATGGCTTTTGAAGGCTAAACCCTTAGCATTGGCAGTGAAAGCCAACACGCTGTAATAAAAGGTGGCGATCATGGGAGGCATCTTGGACATTATTCCTCTTCAGGTGATGCCCCTGCTGCCCAGAAGACCAGGGTGAAGATCAGTATCATGGCCACGCCCAGGAAGAGGGCATGGTGAGGCTTAACTCCAAAGCCGTGGGAGAGCTAGGCCACTAAGGAGATGGGCATCTGATTGATGCCCGCAGCCCCCAATAAAATTTTGATGCCATCGTTGAAGTTGATATCTTTTACGATTAAGGCATTGATTCTAGAGCCATTGAGGATTGTATCTCTCTCTATACGGGCGGAGATCATATCGGAGAGGGCATTGAAAAATGCGTTGGGGATATAAACATCATTGGCAAAGGTAGAGTTGCTACGGTATAGGGCGCCGTCAAAGCGCATATTGGTGAAGTAGGCAACGTTGTGGAAACTGACATCGCTTATCCAGCAATCTTTGGTGAAGTGTGACCTGACCAGGTTGATTCTCAGATAGACCAGGGCTTCTGACGAAAATTTATTTAGTTTTATGGCATAAATAACCCCGGACAATAAATAATGTCGGATATACCTTGAATGCCCTTTCATCACAGAGTTGCACTCCGGCAGAGGGCTGCTGCTGTATTCCCTGCATATGAAAGGCCATTAGCGATCAACCAAGATAGGGAAAAGGACTGATCGAAGCCCATCCGTTGAAAAAAGCATCTTCCATTGGAGGTGAAGCATGTTACACGCTAGCGATTTGAATGATGAGGGAGTTTCCCATATGGAGCAGGGAGAAAATGAGACTGCCATTGGGCTATTCGATAGAGCCCTGGAGATAGATCCAAAGCTCATCGCCGCCTGAAGCAACCGGTGCCTGGCTCTCATGAACCAGGAGAGGTATGAGGAGGCATCAGCATCTTTCGACAAGGCCCTGGAAATAAAGCCGCAATATATTCATGCCCTGGAGGGAAAGGGAGTCGCTCTGGCCCGCGCCGGTTGCTACGAAGAGGCCATCCAGACCTTCGACAAGGCCATTGATATCGACCCTGTCTTTGAGAGCCCCCCTGGAACGGCAAAGGAGGGGCCCTATATCGTCTTGGCAGATTCGAAGAAGCACTGCAGTCCCTTAACAGAGCCCTGGTATCTGGACCCCATGGATAGATGCTAGCCCTGTACCAATAAGGGCATGATTCTAAGGGATCTAGGACGCTACGAGGAGGCGTTGGACCTTTTTAATAAAGCCTTAAAACAGGTTAACAACTATGCCAAGGCCTGGATGGAGAAGGGGAGCACGCTTCATCACCTAGGTAAATACGATGTAGCTCTCCAATCCCTGGACATGGCCCTCGATATAAATCCGCTATACGCTGCGGCCTGGGAATCCAAGGGCAACATACTTTATCAGACGGGCAAGTACTAAGAAGCCCTTTACTGCTTTGACAGGGCTATGGAGATTGAGCCCCTCAATAAGCCCGTCTGGCGCAAGAAGATCGAATCCCTCAAGTCCCTGGGCAGGGAGGAAGAGGCCAGAGCGGCCATGGCAACCTCGGAAAGGTACGCCTGCGGGTGAATCGTCCTAGAGGGATTTTCAGCTGGCATGATCTTCACCGGACTGTGCTCTCAGAGCTACCTGAAGCGCTACCTGAAATCTTATTCCTGAGGACCCTCCGCAGAGGCTCGATCTTTCCTTTTTTAGCGCTTATAGGAGCTATCTTATCCGCCCACTGCCCCCAGGGTGGCAGCATTCCCAGCTTCTCCACGATCATATCCATGGCATCATCGGGATTGGCGATCCTATCCATTTTGTTGGCGGCTATTACTACGTCGAGGCCCAGATCCTGGAGGAACTCATAGAGCTCTATCTCCAAGGGCACCTCTCCTCGCTCCTCCCAGCGGTTGGCTATGTCCAGAAAGGAGGAGGCATCTATCACCTGAATCGCCTGGAGTATATCGGCGGCCTTATCCTCGAAGTACTTGACTATGTAGTCCTTGGTTTTCTCCTGCTCCTCTTTGGACCTGTACTTCATGAAGCCGTAGCCCGGCATGTCCACATAATAAATGTTGCCGACTTGTGCCCTGATGGGGTAGGTAGTGACTCCGGGCTTTTTGCCTATCCTGACCTTCTTGCCCGTAAGGAGGCGGAAGAGGGTGGATTTGCCCACGTTGGACCTGCCTATGAGGACGATCTCCTTGGCCATGTCTTAAACCAGGACCGCGGAGTTGAAAAGGGTTTTTGGCTTTTTAGCTAAATATTCATCAAATCCCGCCAAAAAAGGCCCTCAAGATGAGCCCTATGACCACGGAGTAGGTGACGTTCGCCATGGACCCCGCCAAGTAATAGAGGGGATCGATCCTTATGAACTCGG
>CAZKWM010000057.1:9515-11836 GCA_964556405.1 uncultured Methanotrichaceae archaeon
AATCCATCTGATCTCTGATACTCATGCTCATCCGTGAAGATGAGATTGATCTTAAAAACTCCTGATTCGTTCTCCATTTCCACCTTGAATCCCATCTTATTGATCAAGGCGAAGATTGGCTGGTTTCTGGCCAGGGCGTCACCCGTGAACCCTTGCATTCCCTGTCTTTTGGCTAGGGAGGTAAGATAGGATATGAGCTCGAACCCAATGCCCTGATTATGGCAATCGTCCCTCACTACCAGGGCCAGGTCTGCAGTTTTCATATCTGGATTGAGGACGTACTGGCCAAGGCCCGCGATCTTTTCACGGCCCTCTGCCTTCAGTATAGCGAGGATAGGGGTCGTGTTTCTGGTGTAATCTATCGCCACGAAGCTCTGGAGCCTTTCATGGGGCATGCCCTTTCTAGCAGTCAGGAACCTGTGGAACATGCTCTCGTTCGATAAAGAGTAAAAGAGTTCCCTGATTAGAGGCTCATCGCTGATCTTCACGGGCCTGAGAAGGATCTCCAAGCCGGTATTTGTTCTCCTGTGCACTTCGAGGTTCTCAGGGTACTCGCCTTTTTTGCCAGAGATGAAGGCCTGGTCAGGGTAGATAAGAGACCTCTTCTTGGCTTCATCAATAAGCCAAGGTCTAAATTTCGGGTGAGCAATGGATATCAGATCCATGGCCCTCTCACGCAAGCTCTTGCCGTGGAGATAAGCTATTCCGTACTCAGCCACCACATAGTGGATATCGCCTCTGGTGAGGGTGACTCCTGATCCCTCCTGAAGGGACGGCACTATTCTGAATATCTAGCCGTCCTTGGCAGTGGACGGCAGTGCCAGGATGTTCTTGCCGCCAGGTGCGAGAGCAGCTCCCCTCATGAAATCGGCCTGGCCGGTCAGGTCAACCTCCAGAGCGCTATTTATAGCTGTCATGCGCCGGTTTTTGGCAATGATCAGTGGATTATTGGTATACTCTATGGTCCTGAACTCAACGGCAGAGTTCTCATCCAGGTAGTCATAGTTCTCCTTACTGCCCATGCAGAGGGTAGCGATGCTCTTGTCGGGGTTGAGGGACTTCTGAGAGTTGTCTACTACCCCCCTTATCATGAGGTCGGCGATGCCATCACTGAAGAGCTCAGTATGGACTCCAAGGTGCTTCTTGTCCCGCAGGCTGGATAGGAGATGGCATCGGGTAGGCTGCCGTAGCCTACCTGGATGGTGGAGCCATCCGCCACTAGGAGGACGACGTAGCCGCCTGTCTTTCTTGTAATATCTCCTGGAACTCGCCCCCGGTATTCCATCACAGGCTCGTCGTGAGATATTATGAAATCCACCTCATCGATTCCTATCTGACCATCACCCGAGATCTCTGGCATTCTGGGATTAGCCTGGGCTATAACAAGCTCTGATTTATCGACTGCCACCCTAGTTACGTCAACGCTTATCCCTAGGTTCATATTGCCGAGGCTGTCCGGAGAAGATATCTGTATCAAGGCCACATCTATGGGTACCTTACCTGTCTTTATCAGATCGGGAACTGCAGAAAAGAATATGGGAGTGTAATCTGCGGCGGCTTTTAAGGCGCTAGGAGCGCTATCTATTCCTGAGTTGTAGTGGTCGGCAAACTGCGGAAGGCTAAAGCTATCGAAGAGGGCATAGGCAGTGGATACAAAGAGCATTAATACAACCAAGTAAGGAAGAGAAGATCTCGTGAATTTATCATAAATTAAATTATAGGTGTTGGTTATTAAAGGCTGCGATGGGGATTAAGAGATCTGCTATCCTATAGGATTTAAGGGAATGAAGATCTTTTAATTCTACAAGATGATATCGATATAGAAAAATAGTTTGAGGCAAGCCCACTGGGGTGAGATGGTTAAATAGATCGGCCAACGATTCTTAGGCAGGTAAACTGATGATCCTAAAGAGACTGGTCGATAATATAGAATTAAAGATTGGCAATTGCGCATCGTTTGCCCCTAACTTTAAGTTAGGGTGCACTACATGAATGGTATGAATCTAATAGAATTTGGGAGACTATTCTCTGATGAAAAGAGATCTCTCCAATATCCCTGTAATAAATTAAATGATCTTTCTTGCCCTTCCTTCGGGCGAAAAGAGTTCTACTTCATGTCAAGGCAAAGGCTAAGGTGTGCTAAGTGTAGTTATGATTTTAGGCCTTTTAATGGCACAAGCTTTTCTATAATTAAGCTCTTCGCACCTAAATGGCTATCCTTGGTCAAGTTATTGAATTATTTGTATCCAATATAATAGATACAAACTATTAATGGCGGATCCCCTTCCGGCCAGCGCTTGTGTGTCTCCCTGGTGGCATCA
>CAZKWM010000058.1:0-11806 GCA_964556405.1 uncultured Methanotrichaceae archaeon
AGACCGACTCAGATAACGATGGAGTAGGAGAGGTCTCGGATAACTGTCCATCCAATGCAAATAACGATCAAATGGACTCCGAGGGGGATGGATTAGGAGATCTTTGCGATAACTGTCCAACAGTGTCCAACCTGAACCAGAGGGATACCGATGGGGATAAGATAGGCGATAAGTGCGATAACTGTCCCAAGTTTGCCAACACCAACCAAACGGATATCGATAAGGATGGTGTCGGGGACAAGTGCGATAATTGCCCCACCAAAGTTAACGCCGACCAGAAGGACCCGGACGGCGACGGCCTTGGGGATACCTGCGATAACTGCCCCAAGACCGCCAATACCAACCAGACAGACACAGATAAGGATAGAGTAGGTGATGCCTGCGATAACTGCCTGAGCATCCCAAACAAGGATCAGAAGGATACCGATGGCGACGGTGTGGGTGATGCCTGCGATAACTGCCTGAGCATCCCCAACAAGGATCAGAAGGAGGTGGATGGGGATGGCGTGGGTGATGCCTGCGACAACTGCCCCAAGACCGCCAATACCAACCAGACAGATGTCGATAAAGACGGCGTGGGAAATGCCTGCGATAACTGTCCGTCCATTCCCAACGCTGATCAGGCCGACTCCGATGGCGATGGCGTAGGAGATGCCTGCTTCATCCAGGTGTACGTGGATCTGGAGCCAGGAACATGCCAAAGCACCCTGGATATGAAAGGCGAGGGAACAGTAACCCTGGCCATCCTTAGCACGGATGAGTTCAATGCCTCTGATATAGATCTCCAGACCATGAGGCTGGGGAGGCTGGATGTCCTGGCCAGGGTTGCACCCACCGTCGGATGGGAGTACAAAGATGTAGCAACGCCTTACCAGGGCGAGATCTGTGGCTGCGGAGCCCAGGGAGGCGATGGAATAAAGGACCTGGTCCTCCAGTTCTACCTGCAACCGATCGTGGAAACCCTGGACCTGGAGAAGGTGAGAGGAGGAACGGTACCCTTGGAGGTAACAGGATATCTCAAGGAGGATCGCGGAGGCAAGCTCATTAGAGGCCAGGACTGTGCCAAGGTCATCTAATCATCCCACGGGTGCTGGAGGGATGACTTCAGCGCTCGATTTTTTTTTAGCTATAAGTTGCCAATTTAAACCTGCATGATTCGGGATTATTCTGCAAGAACCGAGGGCTTAAAGAGGTCTGCTCCTAGGGACCAAATTAACCAGATTGCAAATGATATGGGAATTTTTCCTCCGAAAAGGGGTTAGGGACGGCCTGTACGTCGATGGAGCACATCTGCCACCCCTCAAGAGTACGCTCGAAAATTCAGTAGGCACTATATGTAGTTGTAGTGTCATATTGAAAACCAGGTAAGATACATAACTAAAACAGACCTGCCTAAAGATGTTTGAGAAACGGGGTAAAAAGAATGCGAATGGTGTCGGCATTGCCGAGGGATAGCGATTATTTTGTGGTGCCAGTGCATCTGGAGGTTTCGCGCGCTGGGCGGGCTGCCCTAACCCACCTTCGGTGGGAACATTTCCATGAATCTCGGATATTCAGATTGATAGCTATTCCCAAGAGCTCTGAGCTATTCTGGAACATATTACCGATTCTTAAATCATCCATGAACATGGGATCATACAAACCTCTGATTCTTAACGAAAGTCATTCATACCCTGAGATCCTAATTATTAGCTAAGGGGGAGATATGGAAGTTATAATTAAAAGATCATCCCGCAGGAAGAAGACCATCCAAGCCAGGATGGTAAACGGTGACATGGAAGTTCTTGCTCCGGCCAATATCTCCGACGCCACCTTAAAAGATCACGTCTCAGATCTCAGGGCTAGACTGGAAAAGAGGTCCAATGCCAGGGATGACGGCCACCTCGAGGCCAGGGCCAGATACCTGAACGAGAAATACTTCCAGGGATGTCTGACCTGGGAGAGCATAACCTACTCCACGCGTCAAGAGAAGAGGCGCGGCTCATGCACTTACTACAAAAAGACCATAAGAATCAGCCATCGCCTGTCCAGGATGCCTCAATGGGTAGAGGATTATGTCATAATTCACGAGCTGGCTCACCTCCTGGAGCCCAACCACGGCAAGCACTTCAAGCAGCTGGTCAGAAGCTATGCCCTGGGTGAAAGGGCCATAGGTTTCCTCATGGCCATGGAGATCCTAGGCGAGCTCGAGCTGCCGGAGGGGGCTGAATGGGAATAGTTCAGTTACAACCCCTAGTTGTAGCCCAACTGTAGCCCAAAACGAATTCCAAAATTAGTTACATCCAGGAGAGAATATTTCTAGGCCATGGACAATCAGAAGAAGAAGAATTTATTTCCTCTGCCATCCAGGGCAATAAAGTTCATGGCAGCCCAGGATGCGCCACCCAACTCCAGACTGAGCGTTCCTCCATATCAGGAGATCGATGGCTATAGGCACGCTAATGTCTTCTTGCGCTTCTCCAAGGAGGGGCCAGATGAGGAGCCCGTGGATCTGGGGATGATTGATTTAATACGTAAAATTCTCTTTGCCATATGAATTTTTTCGAGGTCCCGCGGAGGGTGGAATATTCCGCTCCAGCTATCTATACAGATGAGAGGATCGCTTAAGTGCGTTTGAGTACTGATTCTTATAGCATGAGCAAGCTCACCGAAGAAGCTGTTATCCAAATTCATGATTTCCTCATAGAAGAGACGGGTGGCTTGCCGGGTGTACGTGATCCATGAGCTTTGTATTTTCTAGTCTGGACTATTAATACTGAAACGGATGTTTTTAGAAAGGCTACCACTGCTTTATTTCTAGCCGATAGACATCCTTTTTGGGATGGTCAGAAGAGGACCGCCTTCGAATTAGCCGATTCCCTTCTCAGAGAAGCAGGTTATTGCTTCGATAGGAGCGACAAAGAAATAATCGAAAAGACGATGAAAAGAATAACTGAATATGAGTGTCCCGAAGGTGAGGAAGTCGATGCGATCTTAAAATGGGTGAAAAAGGTGGCTCGAAAGACTACATAGAAGCTAGGTCTTCTAGCAGCTCTCTGTTATAATCCAAACTTTCAAGGAAATGCTTGCGCAGGCTAGGTGGCAATGCACTTAAGCGATCCTCTGAACTTCTTGGTTTACAGGGCATCCTAACACATGTCGTAGAGTTATTAAACAAATCAGAGCACATTCGCCTAGCACCTTCAATCTTTGGCATCGCTTAACGAGTTTATATACCTTTCTTTGTTTAAAAAGCTTTGGACATTATAAAAAATTTAAAGTTAGATATATATGTGAAATCCCCTCCAAGATCCTGTATATGCTATTAATATTTATTATTTTATATAGATATAACACTTAATATAATTGGCTACATGTACTCCATGACAATGTTGTACATACTTGTTTATACAACTTGTAAAATCGAGCAAAACGGTCTTTTGACCAACAGGTCATTCCAGGGACTATAGGCATGAAATGACTTCGTCTCCTGTTATCGTTCAATTGTATCAACCGATGCTATTTTAGCTAATATAAAACTTGGAGCGCCAAATACTGGGTCATGGGTCCAGGTTGGTATTTATAATATAGGGATGACGGTAGCTGCAGCTACCTAGAGTCTGCAGGTTATACGTAGCTGTTCTAGCGAGGAGCCTCGTGGTCAGATCACCAACGTCACTGAGGAAGATCCTAATAGGGGATAAATATTGATGCTGTTATTTGTGGTATACTAATAAGTGGTAAATATGATTGTGAGGTATAAGCGCAAGAGAAAAGAAAACCAGTCAGAAGTACAGATGCGGTAAAAAGGGGAGGCTAACTCCTAGGTCAGAGATGGTGTGTATACGTTACCTAGGGCGTTATCGACTATGCTGCCGCCTCTGAGGTCCATGTCGCCGAGACTTAAAACCCCACCGCACCTCTTTGTAGCCGTGTTCTTCGTTATGGTACCACCATTCACGACCATCGTACCAAAGTCATTGAATACACCAGCGCCCACCTCAGCAGTATTCTCTGTTATGGTGCCGCTATTTATTATGAGCGTGCCCCCGCAGTTATAGACTCCAGCGCCATCATAAGTTACGCTATTTCCTACTATATTCACGTTATTTATCGTTGCTCTGGCTATCGTGTCCTTCTCGATGTAAATACCGCCGCCAAATTCAGCTGTATTTCCACTTATTGTAGTATCATCTACGATTAATCTGCCAGAGTTATTAATACCGCCGCCGAATTTGCCTGCACCACCTTGAATGGTCATACCAGATAGCTTAACATCAATATCCGGGTTGGACTTACCGATGGTGAATACTGAACCTTTCTTATCTCCATCTATGAACGTTTTACCTGGGCCAGCTCCAACTAGGGTCACTGGCTTATCTATTTTCACAGTTTGCTTGTAGATGCCTTCTTTTAGGTAGACTGTGCCGCCCGCATTTATTGCAGATTGTAGAGAGTCCTGAATAACCATCGGCGAAGCAGTATTCTCCGATACGCATGGAATAATTCCCAGCGCTATAAGACTCATTGCCAGCAGCATCAAATGTAGTGTTTTCATAAACCGTCACCTATGGATTTGTTTTGCACCGATTATGTACCCAACGATTGTAGGCCAGATGATAAAAAGAAGCACCGTACGGGGCTAAAAAGATTTGTAGGTGCCGAGATCCTACCTGCCCAAGGCCAGCCGTCTTCTCACCGATTCCGCATGGGCCTTGAGCCCCTCGGCCTCTGCTAGGGTGGTGATGGTAGGCTCAAGAAGCCTCAGGCCATCCTCGGAGATGGACTGGATGGAGATCTTCTTAACGAAATGGTCCACATTCAGCCCTGAGAATCTCCTGGCGTAGCCCGATGTGGGAAGGACGTGGTTGGTCCCTGAAGCATAATCCCCCGCCGCTACCGGCGAGTAGTTGCCAAGGAAGATGCTCCCAGCATCGGTGATTCCCTGAAGGGCCAGGAAGGGTTCCCGGACCATGATCTCCAGGTGCTCGGGGGCAAAGGCATTGGAGAAAACCACAGCCGAGTCCAGGTCATCGGCCAGAAGGATGGCGCTCTTTTCCATGCACTTCTCGACGATCTCGCACCTGGCCGCAGCCTTGGCCTGCAACTGCACCTCCTCTGCCACGGCGCTGGCCAGAAGGTCGTCCAGGAGGACGGCCACGGCGATGGAGTTAGGATCGTGCTCCATCTGAGCGACCATATCTGAGGCTACGATACCGGGATCTGCGCTCCTGTCGGCGATGATAAGAACCTCGCTTGGGCCTGCAGGGAAGTCTATCTCGGCTGCGTCCCTGATAAGGAGCTTGGCTGCGGTGACGTAGGTGTTGCCTGGTCCTACGATCTTGGTCACCTTGCCCACACTCTCGGTACCGAAGGCCATGGCGGCTATCGCCTGGACACCTCCCACCTTGTAGATCTCGTCGGCGCCAGCGGTGTCAGCGGCCACCAGGGTCAGGGGGTTGACCATTCCGTCCTTGCCAGGCGGCGTGCAGACCACGATCCTCGGAACTCCCGCCACCTCGGCGGGGATCACAGTCATGAGGGCAGAGCTCGGGTAGGCGGCCCTGCCTCCAGGAACGTAAGCTCCAACCGAGTCCAGGGGCACGATCTTCTGGCCCACCGTGACCCCAGGCTCTATCTCCGTGAGCCACAGGTCATGCTCCAGCTGCTCTGAGTGGAAGGCAAAGATGCTCTCGGCTGCCTGGGCCAGGGATTTGAGGAGCTCCTCGCTGACTGAGTCGTAAGCCTCCTCCAGCTCCTCCTGTGTCACCCTTAGGCTGGAAAGCTTTACGCCGTCGAACTTCTCAGTGTACTCTAGGAGAGCTTTGTCTCCCGTCTCTGCCACCTGTGCCAGGATCTCCCCCACCTGGGACAGAACATCTTGAATTCCAACTTGGCGGGAGAAGAGCTTGGTCAGATCTTCGTCACTTAGCTCTTGGAGCCTCTTGGTCAACATAACCTATCACCATCATTTTAACTGTCTAACCATCCACCCTAATTGATACCTAACCATAAGACTTAATCGTCCACCTTAGCTACCCCGACCTCTCTGCATCTTGTAGAGGGCTATCACCCTGGCAATGGTGTCAGCCTCCTCGATGGATTTATCCGTCCTGACAGCGATAAGCCTGGGGAAGCGCAGGGCGTAGCCTGAGGAGTAGTTGGGGCTCTTCTGAATCTCCTCATAGGCCACCTCAAAGACCACCGAGGGCTTTATCTCTACTTCCATGCCAGCCTGGACTATGATGAGGGGCTTGAACATCTCCGTCAGCTCAGCTAAGGCATCGTCTGTCAAGCCTGTAGCCACCCAGCCCACATCTAGGAAATCGCTTGTCTCCGTTTCCTGACATGCCAGGCGGTAAGATCCAAGGAAGCTTGCCCTTCTTCCCTCGCCCCAGGTGGCACCTATAACCACCAGGTCCAGGGTCTCCATGATAGGCTTGATCTTGAGCCAGTTCTTGCCGCGCTTGCCCGGGCCATAGGAGGAGGATGGGTTCTTGAGCATGATCCCCTCGTGGCCGGCATTCAGGGCGGCCTTGTAAATTCCCTCGGCGACCTCTGGCATGTCGGTTAGAACCTGAGGGGCGACGATCTTCGATACTGCCGCCGTCTCCAGAAGAGCTCTGCGCTCCAGGAGGGGCTTATCAATTATGCTATCTCCATCCAGGTATATCAGATCGAAGAGGAAGAGCCTTAGAGGGATTTCCCCTGCAAGCTTATCCACATTGTATTTTCTCCGAAACCTTTTGAGTATATCCTGGAAAGGCCTGGGCCTTCCCTCAGGGCCAATGGCTACAGCCTCGCCATCGAGAATGGCGCTCTTGGCACCTATCTTCTGTGCCATAGCCACGATCTCAGGCAGGGAGGAGGTCACATTCTCCAGACGCCGAGAGTATATCCTGATCTTTTCCTTGTCCTTGTGGATCTGGACCCTAGCCCCGTCGTACTTCCACTCCACAGCGGTAGTTCCCATCTCCCGGATAGCTGCGGGTATGCCCTCGCCTATCTGAGAGAGCATCATCTTTATGGGACGGTTTATGGAGATGCCCAGCTGGGCCAGGGTACCTTTAAGGGCGTGGGCTGCCACCAGTCCCATGTCGTTGGTGGTATTGTATCCCCTTTCCACCAGATCTGGAGGCTGGCTGAAGGCCTTAGCTATGGCATCCCTGGCACCGCCCTCGCCTACGCCTATCCTCATGTCCTCTATGGCCAACCTAGCGATATACTGAGCCTCCAGAGGCGAGGCCTGGCCAAAAAGATATTGGAGGTTCTTAACCTTGAGGTCATGGCTCTTCTTACCTGAAGCCCTGGCGATGGCCACGAACCTCTGGTACACCTCGGAGATGGAGAGCTCCTGGCGTTCCAGGAAAGCCGAGAAGTTGAGGGGCTTTCTTTTCTGGATAACTGCAAAAGCCACCAGCCCCGGATCGCCTGTTGATCTGAGAAGGTCCTGGATCTGATCAGGCGTGCAGCCGCAGGCCCTGGTCATGGCCTCGTAAAGAATGCTCGGTCCCACTCCCAAGATTAGATCATCAGGGGGAAAGACCACACCCATGAAGAAGTTGGATGCAATTGAGAGGTCGGCCTCCTCCAGCCCTCTGAGGAAGGAGGCGGCCACATCCACCTTCTCCAAGGTACTGCCTATGCCCTCCACCTTTTTGCAGACCTCGGAGAAGCTTTGAAAGCCGGTCATCTCTCGATTCTCATTCTATACCCGATCATTGCTCTATCTATAGATGCTTATGATATCGCTAAGTATGGCGCTGGCGGTCTCTATGGACCCTGCACCAAGGCCAGTTACGGTTATGGTGCCCGACAGATCGGTAACTATGGCCGCCGAGTTCAGGGTAGAATCCACGTTGAGGGGGCTTTCTATGGGCACGAGCATGGGCTTGACGGTAAGTGAAGGCACCTCACCTATGAGCTTGATGACGTAGCCCCTCTTCTTGGCCATGGCCAGGGCTTCAGGTGTGACCTGGGTAATACCTGTGACCTTGACGTCGCTGTACTTGGCATCCATGCCGAAGATGGCATTGGCCAGGATGACGACCTTGCCCGCGGTATCGATGCCCTCCACGTCGTAAGTGGGATCGCTCTCGGCGTACCCCAGATCCTGGGCCTCACTTAAGGCGTGGGAGTAGGGTATGTTCTCCTGGGCCATCCTGGTTAGAATGTAGTTGCAGGTGCCGTTGAAGATGCCCTCGATGCTGTAGATTATGTTACCTACCAGTGTCCGCTCTATGAGGCTCATGAGGGGCATGGTGCCGCCGACGGTGGCCTCATACTTGAACTGGCAGTGGTTGTCATCAGCTAACTTCTTGAGCCTGCTGAAGGCGAGCACCAGGGGTCCTTTGTTGGAGGTGACCAGGTTCTTTCCGCTACTGAGAGCTGCCTCCATGTGGCCCAGGCCCGGCTGGCCGTGGACCACGTTGGTCGGCGTAACCTCTATCACCAGGTCGGAATCGACGGCCTTGATGGCCTCCTGGCCCTTCATGCTGGAGGTGGCGACTTTCTCCAGGGTCTTGCCCTTCAGAACGTAATCGGCATCTACACCAGCCTCGTTCATTATGCTGCCCGTGTGATCAGAGATGCTGACCACCTTGAGGTCCAGGCCCAGGTCCCTGAGAATCGGCTGCTTCCTCTTGATAACTTCCATGACGCCATGACCTACAACTCCGAAGCCCACCAGGGACGCTTTAATCTCCTTCATGTGGTCTCAGCCTCTATGGGTTCTATAACCAGAAGCTTCTTTTCTGCGCCCACCGCACGAAGCGCGGCCAAAGCCTTCTGGATCTCGTCCTTTCCAGTAGCCCTGATCCTGAGATATGCAGTCGATGACTCCTCGATTCCGGGCATGATCAGGTCCAGGTCCACGACCTCTGCAAAGCCTGTTGAATCTATCCTGTCAATGGTGTCGCCCAGATCGCTGTGAAGTATGTGGCCCACCAGGACCACAGGGACCTCCTCTATGAGGCGGTCCTCTCCTGCCCTGACCACTGAGAAGCCGGTCTCCTTGAGCTGAGCCTTGACGAGCTCTATCTTGGACCCGTCCATCTCAACAACTACCCTGACGGGGATCATGCCCGTCGGGGTCTTCCTATCCCTATTGTGGACCACGCTTATGATGTTGGCCTTATTGTCCTTCAGAGGTTGTAAAGCCGTTAGCAACTGCCCCGGCACATCCTGGAGCTCCAGATCCATGGATAAACGCATAGCATTCCTCATAAATTATTGGACTATTGGGTTCCGCTTGAGGGAAATAAACCTTGTGCAGGTATGTCTCTTTGGACAGCCGCCTCATGCCCAAAGCTATCTCGGACTTTCTTAGGCGCTCTTGGGCTGACCTGAGGTCTATGCATATCCGCCTAAGTACCTGCCCAGCCTCTTGACGACCTCGTACTTCTCCTTTTTATCCACCCTTGCCCCGTCTATGGCATCCTTAAGGGTCTGAATGGAGCTGTCAACGGTCACCCTGTCTACGGGATAAGGAGTGCCATCTTTTCCTCCATAGGCAAAGCTGTACTTGGCCGGGTCTTTCCAACTCGGCTTTGCGCCGTAGATTTTATCGGAGATAAGAGCTAAAGCCCTGATCTTCTTTGGGCCCATGCCATTTAAGGCTACCAGCTCCTCATAGCTTCCGGGCTGGAACTCATAGGCCGCATGCAAAGCCTTTCGGCCCTCCTTGCTGATATCCAGAAGGGGCTTTAACTCGTGGCGCCTGGGCAAAGATAGCTCTGTCATCTTCACCTCCGAAGCAGGGAAGAAGTCCAGGAGGGGCTCCTTTGGGCCGTAAGGCCAGTCAGATAGGAAGGCCGACCGTCTCTGACTGGGTCCAACGTGGCCTTGCGGTTCTCCTCGCTTTCTTTAGCCGTAAGGTCCAGGACGGAGGGTTCCTTCCTATACGAGCATATGCCGCTGTGGGGCTCCTCCACGAAACTCTACACGCCATCCGAGAACCAGAGTGGTAGCACCGGGCATAGCTTCCCCTCATGTCCTGCTGAACTACTGCCCACTTTCCTATCGGGGATAAAAAAAGAAGGCGTGGTGATAGATCTGATATCCATCCTGGACCAGGGCCGAGTCCACCTTGGCGGACATCTTGCTGGCGCGGACGAGGTCATCCACCTTCCAGGAAGAGAGGGCCAGAGCACCGCCCTTCTCACGAATATCTATGGGCGCTTTCGTCGAGGTCTTACTATTGCCTCCAGCCACGCCTATGCCATGGATTTCAGGACTCAAAGCCTCCTTCAGGCCCTCCCCCCGCCGTAGTCACTGCCGTAGAGCCCGAGGAGTGCCAATCAAAGCCCAGAGCGCAGGGCGCGAAAGGCCTGGAACCAGTTAGGGTCCGATACTCGCCTTAAGAACTCCTCCTGGCCGTACTCGTAGACCAGGGCCCTGACCACCTCTCCCGAGAGAAGGCACATGCACTTGAAGAGCCAGGGTTGGGTTGGTAGGGCCATTGTTGAGAGGAAGGTTGGCGGAGCCGGTCTTCATACATCCTCCACAGGAAGATCCAGGCATGATGGATAGAAGAGTAAAATTATCGAGGCCGCAAAGGGGATCAAGGCTGCAAAGAGCACGCGAGTAACATAATTACCCGGAGTATATAATATCCGCGTCAGCTTTGGGTGTTCTGAAGTTTTATATCCCCAAGGGCTAAAGAAGGCCCCAGAGATCCCAAAAGATGGCTAAGTTAAGCGATGAGAAGGCGACCTCCTACTTCCAGCGCTCCTACACAGCTGTAGATGGTATGTGGTTCATGAAGGTTGAGGAGATGTACGGATTTGAGGCAGCTCTGGAGGTGGACGGCGCGGTCTGGAAGGTAATGCCTAAGATACAGGCCCGTGCCCTCAAGCCAGTAGTAGGGAAAGATAGTGGTCTTGAGGCCCTCTACGCCTGTCTGACGACCAAGTTCTCCCTGGAGGATTTCTGTTTCAATATTAGGAAAGAAGAGGAATACCTGGAGATAGAGATAAAAAAGTGCCCTTGGCGGGAGATGATGGTCAAGTCGGGCCGTAGCCACTTGGCAGAGAAGGTGAGCGGCCTCATCTGCCAGATCGAGCACTCAGCCTGGGCCTGCGAGTTCGGCGATATCGAGTTCGAGATTGGGGCACGGATGTGCGATGGCTCCAAGAGTTGCCTTCTGAAGTTTGAAATCCATAGATCCTAGACCGATGAATCGTTTGCCTTTGCCTTCGTCTACACCTTCTACACCTACACCGCGGATCTCGGAATCTAAGGCATCCTTTGAAGTCACCATGGTCACCGTGGTGGATACCGAAGAGCATCAATCGAAGCCAGGAGAGCAGGCGAAGGCTTGGGACTAGTTGAGGTCTGATACCTCATTAGAAAACGCTTCCTGGTCGTACTCGTAGATCATGTCCCGGATTATCTCACCTGGGAAGGCATATGCGCTTGAAGAGCCAGGATGAGCCTGAGACATTGTGAATGGGAAGTTATGATTTTCTTTCTAAGTCATATAGGAACCTTTTCAGATATTTATTTTTCCGCAGTTTATATACGTAATTAATAGATAAAACTTGCCTCGTATTGAGTGCGCTAATAGCTAAATAAGAACTAAAAAGACAGAGCAAACACTTTTGTAATAGGCAGGGATATTTACATTTTAGATTTGTATCGTATAGGCATAAACGACCATTGGAGGACCATAAGATATTAAAGTCCCGATAAATTCAAAGGTTATAAAACCAGGGCAAATATGGAGTGTGTCTAGTATACTAAGGTTCATGATCTAAATGTGATAATTAAAGTACTCATTACAACAGAGTTTGAAGTTGTTTATTTAAGATCTGCTGAAATAAGGGAT
>CAZKWM010000059.1:0-7095 GCA_964556405.1 uncultured Methanotrichaceae archaeon
TATACGGTTTCTCAAGCTGGAAGGGCAGAGCGCTGTTGAAAAAGGAAAGCCGCCTTGTAGGAAGTGCAGATGGAATTTTCGAGATGAAAGGAAAGACGTACCACGGCAATGTCACCGTCAATCACAATGCCCGCAACTGGTGCCGGTGTGCGGTTGAAGATCGAGCGGTTGTTACCTTTAGAGGGCATGGGGCGCTTTTCGAAGCCAAAGCTTGATATCCTTACACTGCCTTTTCAAGCAATTGAACTTTTAGTTATATGCGGCAAAGGGAGGAACATTTGGTGATCCGACCCCAAACCGATTTCTGACTTAGTAGATTTTTATCGAACTTCGCCGTAATTTTATAAATAACTATCTATAATTACTTTCACCTCTTGGGGACTTTCTACTTTAGGGTACTACTTATTCTAATGATTGCTTTTACAATTTAGGACTTACGCATTTACCCCTCCTACAAATAAATAGTTAGTGGACTTTATAAAAGCTTTGATAGAATTACCAATGATTGGGCGTTTATATTGGAACCGACTTATACTACGATTTAGCCTTTCAACTTCTAATCTGAGAAAAGCTCTTGGAGAGAACAATATGTGTGCCCTTCGCTTTCAAGCGCGTAAGTCCTAGCCTCAATAAAAATCTAGGATTTACTCATTTTAAAGAATACCCCGCAGCTTGCTTTGAGGTGTGCAGCCGCTTATCCGACTGAGGTTTTGTCCTTTATAGTTGTGATGTACAGGTTTATAGCCATCGCCAATCTATCACATCACGGAGTCAGCGCTGATACAATGCCCCTTCCAGCCAAGATACCTGTGGCGGCAGCAGCCACAATCCCTCTGGACAGTCCGGCACCATCGCCGGCCGCATAGAGTCCCTCTATGGATGTCTGGAGGCATCCGTCATCCGCTTCCACCTGCCTTGCATAGAACTTGATCTCCGGGGCATACAGGAGGGTGGAGTCGGCATTCACCCCGGGCACGATATGATTCAAGATCTCCAGGCCCTCTATGATGTCCATAACTATCCGTTGGGGCAGGGCCATGGAAATATCTCCAGGAGTGACATCCTTGAGAGTATTTTCAACCGGGTTCCTTGCTATCCGCTCTTCGGTCGACCTCCGACCCCTGTGAAGATCGCCGAGCCTTTGTATAACTGGCTTTCTTCCTCCGATGGTGCTGACCAGCTTGGCTATGGACATGCCATAAGCTGTGGTGTTCTCCACGGGCTTGGTCAGCTCCAGCCTGACCAGGAAGGCGAAATTAGTATTCTCCGATCGCTGGTTGGTCATGGAGTGGCCATTAGTAGCTATGAACTCCGGGTATTCCTCCTTGACCACGAAGCCTCCGGGGTTTGTGCAGAAGGTCCTGACAAAATCGTCATATCTGCGGGCGACTATGTGGAACTTGGGATCTCTGTTCACTCTGGTGACGGGGTCCATAATTATGGCTGGCACCTCTACCCTTACCCCCACATCTAGAGGGCCGTACCTGGCCTTGATGCCGTATTTGTCGATGAGGTCTCCAATCCATGACGCTCCCACCCGGCCTACGGCCAGGAGGATCTTTCTAGCCTTTAACCGAGCGCCATCGGCCAGTCTGACTCCCGAGCATCTGTTGTCTTCTACGATCAGGTCCTCCACGCAGGAGTTGAGGAGGAACTTGACACCCTTGCTCTCCAGGTCTGTTTTGAAGGCCGCTATAATCGCAGGGGTTTTGTCGGAACCCATATGTCGCTGTCTTATGGGTATGAAGCGAGCGCCGGCGGCAGCAGCCTTCCACCTGAGCATCTCTACATCGTCCTCTGAGGGCTCCAGGACCTTTTCAGGAGCGCCGTATCTTAGAAAGGACAAGTCCACCTCCTTGATAAGGTCCCATGCCTCGCCTCCCGCCAAATGCTCAAGATCGCCTCCTATGGCCGGATGAAGGTTGAGGAGGCCATCGGAAAAAGTCCCTGCACCTCCCACGCCGCACATTATGCCGCATGGGTCACAGTGAAGGCACTGATATCTCTTCTTCATGAAGCAGATCCTATCGGATATGTCCTTTCCTTGGTCTATCACTAGAATCTCAGACCTTGTTTTAGAAAGCTCCAGGGCGGCAAACAAGCCCGCAGGACCAGCTCCTACGATGATCACATCGATCATACAAAACAACATCCACCTTAATGCTATTTATATAAGGGGGTTCCAGGCTAAGGCTTATTTATTCTTCTTATAGAGTTCAAGGGATCTCAGACCGGCCAAAGCTTCTCTGAAGATATAGTCGCCAGGGTCAGGATCTAGATGTCGTCTGCCCATCCTGCGGAAGCCTGGGCTAATGAAGAAGGGAAGGGCTTTGGACACCCCCCATGGAAGAAATTCTCATTGCCTTTAAAGGGCACCTAAGGACGATCACCATACATAGAATCGCGAACCAGCCTCAGAGCGTTATACTTCGATTGAACGGTATTACACTTCGATTGGACACCAAATCAGTTTCTTAACAGTGGATATATCAGTGAATATCAATCAAATATTACTAGATGTTTTAATGCTATTTATAATAATATCTAATAAGGACCAGTTTAGGTGATTTTATGAAAAAAGCGCTCCTTGTGATGCCCCGGTCCATGGTAGCTTTAGTCGGTCTAGTATCATCAGATGGACATTATCAAGACGACTCTTGTAGGACAGGTACGTATACCGTAAAAGATGTGGCCCATGGCAAATGCAACCTAACGGACATGGCCAGTACATTAAAATCGTGCTAAGCATGCTCAGAAAAAGGTTACTCCTCCTCTTATGATCTGAGATCCAAAGATCAATACTCAGATGAATGCTGCGATACCTACGCCATCACCTGCTGTATCTACGATCGCGGCAGCATTTGCGGTGAGGAGCATTACCTGGACGGATACTGCGGTAAATGCGGAGAAAAGTGCTCCATCTACAACCATTGCCCCTATTGTGAGAGGGATTATTCCTATAGCAGCCGATCTTCCTGCCCCGTATGTGGCAAGGATACTTACTATGTGGAGCACTGCAGCAAGTGCGGCTATACCCATAATTACAATGGATACTGCGATAAATGCCATGCCAAGACCAAGCTCGATAAAATCTGCTACACGTCAGGCGATAAAAGCAGCTATATGAGATCTGACGACTATATGGGGTCCAGGGGATATCAGACGGGCACCTTTGAACCTGGATCCGGGATATGTGTGATTTAAGAGAGCACGGGTTAAGAGAAATCCAATAGTTTGCCAAGATTTTTTTGCTTTAAATTTCCCTATTTTCGAATACTAGGTGCAAGGGAAAGATCCTCAAAGAAGTCTTTGTGTTAACACTATCTTTATAGAGGGCGTTCTAAGCATGTTTCCCTCTAGATCGTACCAATACCAATTATAATAAGCGCTAATTAAAGGACGTGAATCACAACTCTATGCCATAACCTATAAAGGAATTATTAGATAAGCATGGCTCCGATAACATGTCAGGGCAAGCAGCATTCATGGATCAAGGCAACCTGTAACCATCTTTATATCAAAAATATCAAAAGGAGATATAGATAAGCCTGGGACGATCTTCGATGGCTGCAAAGGTCCATGAGCTTTATCGGACTTTGGTCAACAGTATATTTCTAACCCCTTATATCCTTTGGCAATCTAAAAAGACATGTACAGACCCTCAAGAACATTAACGGGCCTGAGAAGGGAACCACATGCTCAGGGCCGGCAAACCTATCTATGATCTGCAAACCCAGAAGCCTTGCCCAGAGCCAAAGTGGGCATCTGAGTGGGGGCCGGACGATAGATTATTTCATGGTCCCTGGATCTCCCAGAGATAGGTGCCCTTGGGCATGGAAAAAAAGGCCGCAATAGCTAGGAGCGCCATGGCCATGGAAGCTCTAACTTCGTGGTTAAAATTCGTTAGAGCCCAAAGGAAGATGGTGAAAAAGAGCGTTGAAACCACGGCTATGTTAAACGGAGGCAGCCATTTGTCGCCTTCGGTAGCGCAGAGGTGAGGCCTGTAGTAGAGGATTACGCTCAAAGCCAGGAAGGTAAGGCTCAATATGGCCAGCGCAATGACCAAAGGCAGGTTACTGGCCTTGGCACTTAAGGCGGACAAAAGGATCAAAAACAGCAGAATAACTGCGCCTATGGGTAAAAAACATCTCCTTCCCTTTTCTACCTCAGAGTTCAGATCGTTTGCCACTTTTAATGCCTCCAAATGCAGGACAGATGGCTCTTACCAGGCCACCTACCAAGGCCAACGTTTCGTCTACCGGACTTGATTACTGACTTTAACGTTTATTTCTTGGCTATAAAATAGATTGCTCTAATAGCTCCTTTAGATAGTATGGAGATCTATAGGCGGAGGATGACTGAGTTTAATTTATAGATAAAAGTTCAACAACAGGATTTGTCTAGTGCTATCAAGACAATCCACGAAGACTGGCCTAAGCAAAGGTATTTTCAGGCCCATCATACTTTGCCAAGCCTCCAAAACCGCCGTGGACTTCAGAAGAATATCGCAAAATATAGATTCATTTAACGCATAATATTAATATCACGGAGAAACCGGTGAATTTCTCCTGCCCTCAATCAAGGATCTACCTGGCGCGACTATCCTCACCAGGCATATTTATCACCGCTTTTTATCTGTCGGTTTTAAGATACGCCAATAGGCAATATCACTATATCCCTCGGCCTTTAGGATACCTTAAACCGCTATCTGCATCCCATCCACCCCCACCATCAACCCTGGATATCCAATATCCTCCACCGCCTTGAATCGATCGTCGACAGTGGGATAGTTGAATGCATCGAAGTGCACCAGGGCCAGCCTCCTGGCCCCGGCCTCCTGGGCGATCCTAACTGCGCTCTCAGGGTTGAGGTGAGGCCAGGAAGGACATTCATGTCCCGGTAAAAGCGCCGACTCAGCTATCATGAGATCCGCGTCCTTAGCCAGGAGACGAGCATTATCGCACACTCCAGTATCAGGTATGTAAGCCAGGACCTTGTCATCCACCTCGAACCTGTAGCCAAAGCACATGGAGGCGTGAAGAAGCTGTCTGGCCTCGACTATGAAGGGCAGCTCATGCCGGCCCTCGGAGAGCTCCAGGATCTCTGCCTTGAATGGCAGTCTGTCCAGGGGGACGGTGAAAGGCTCAGCCAGGATCCTCCCCAGGATCTCCCTGGAACCGGGCTGGCCGTAGATCTTGAGCCCTCCCCGGAACCTGAACTTATTGAGGGTATGGAGCCCCTCGGTATGGTCCAGGTGAAAGTGGCTCAGAAACATGCTGACCTCGCAGCCGTCCTTTATGTGCTGATCTGCCTTGTACAGGCCATTTCCCGCGTCCAGGAGTATGTGGCGATCGCCGGCCTGGACGTAGATGCATATGGTATTGCCGGCATGGGTGTCGTACCAGCCGTTGGTCCCCAAAAATACAACCTTCATCATTCTATGCCCTGCCAAGGCCAAGGATCTCTAAGATCGATATAAAGATTTGGCAAGAATGTGATAGAACTCATAGAAAACTCTAATACCAACAGTAGGAGGACAGGTCCCGCCAAGGGATGCCGGTCCCATCTTTACGCACATATTGGGCTCCAACCTTATGACAAGCTTTAGAGGGGAATTTCACAGGAGGCCCTATTTGTTTATATTTACATTGAATATATTCGTCGTGTTTCCTCCAGTTCAATTGGTCTTGGCCAGCTCCAGGATCTTGTCCAGATAGTCCAGGGTCGTGTTCGTCTCATGGATAGTCACCCATAACGGCCCTGCTACACCCTGGGGCCCCGCTTTCCGGCTTATTCTGAGGCGCAGAGGGCAAAGATCCCACCGTGCCGAGACCTGCCACGACACCTGCGCCAACACCTGTGCCAGGATCTGCTCGGCCACTTGCAGCAGGACCTGTGCCCAGTCGACAGCCATAGGAGTGTCGGTACCGTTAGCCCTCGCCGAGAACCTTCTACTGGCCGTGTCCACATCCAGGGCACCTTCTGTGATGAAGCAGAGCTCTCTTGTGGCCTACGACGTTAGGGCTGTCTCTACGACCTCGGTTTACTACAACGATGCCAACATGCCCTGGGCTGCTTTCAACCAAAAGTTTGCTGGAGACTCCCTCCTGGCCTGGGTAGAGATCGCCAATAATGTCTAGGGCGTGGATGCCATGGCCCCCCAGGGCACCTGGGCTAGGGAGTTCCTCTACGTTCCCTCGTTCAGCAACCTGACCGTGAATAAGAATATGGCCGTAAGCGTCGTGAGAAGGGACTACGGCTAAACAACGCCCGGCTACAAGTAACATCTGATTCTACGCTGATACACCGGGAGCCCAGAGCAGCGTCTTTGCCATCAATGGAGTGCAGAGCAACTTGATAAACATCTACGCCTATTAAGATCTATAAGGCCCTCTCTTAGCTGCTCTGGCTTTGGCTTCTGCGGCTTTTTGGGCTTTTTCTTTTAAAAGGAGTAAGGAAATTTTTAAATAATTTCCCTTTATATTATGGTTGCACAAAGGCCTTTAAATTAACCGAGAGATTGGGAGGGTAGAGGGTTTACAGGAGGGATTTAAATAAATCGGAGAAGGATACCCTTAATGGTATTAGGTTTTTTAGCGGCTTTGTTTACGGTGACCGTAGCTGTGGGAACGGGCTCTGGCTTGGATGCCCTTTCAGGTGAGATCGGCAGATCTCCACTCTATGATTATAGGTACAGTCAGGCTGTGGAGAATCTGGGACTTTCTAGCAGCGGGGCCTCGGGTAGCAAGGTGAGCCTGGGCAGCATACACACTTCTAGCCTGACTCCCAAGGGCACCCTGTATGGGATGAAGCGCAAGATACTTCTGGATGAGGATGACGAGACCAGCTCTCTTTCCTGTGGCGGGGAGACTCACTGCTGCCTTTCCTGCAGCGGGGCCACAGTCTGTGGGGGTATTCTGACCTGTGCCAATACCTGCAGCAGCACCTGCGGAGATACTTGCGATGGTACCTACGACGATACCTGTAGCAGTACTTGCATCTCTACCTGTGATAACACCTGCTCCAGGACCTGCACCGATACCTGCAATATGGGCCCTACTTGCGTTTATACTTGTAAAGGCACCTGCTATACTT
>CAZKWM010000059.1:7195-11769 GCA_964556405.1 uncultured Methanotrichaceae archaeon
ACCTGCGCCAGAACGTGCGCCGTCACCTGTCCCGCGACCTGCTCTGGGACCTGTGCCGTTACCGGTCAGTATACCTGTTATTACACTTGCGCCCTGACCTGCGCCGATACCTGTGTCTCCACCTGCGGCTCCAAGTGCAGGCCCATACCGGTCCCTGTAGCGCCCGTGACCGCGGTTCCTCCGGCTAAAACGTATGCTGCGCCTTTCCCTGCTGAGCAGAATGCTCTGGTCTCCTATGACGTGATGGCTAAGCCTCCTGCTTACGTCTATTACAATGGCGTAATCTTGCCCTGGACGGGCTTCAGCCAGCAGTTCAGAGGAGATGCTCTGTTAACCTGGATAGAGATGGCCGATAACAGTTGGGACCTCATTGCCATGGCTCCCCAGGGCACCTGGGTCAGGGAGCTGGTCTACGTTCCAAGGGTCGGAGATCTGACCGTGAGCAAGACTTATGTCGGCAATACCTTGAACACATACTACAGCTCCACTATGCCAGGCTACAAGTACATCTGGCTCTACGTGGATAGGAAAGGAACTTACGCCGCCGTCTTTTCCGTGGGAGGAGCTGCGGGCAACACAGTGACCCTCTATGCTCAATAGGGCTGGATAGAACTGCGCTGGAAAGCATGAGCTGGGGCTGGGTAGCTTTCCGGACTTCCTTTTTTCTCATATTAAATCATCTTTTATGTCAATCTTACACAAAAATTTTTAAACGAATGGAGCCCAAGCTTGGAGAAAGGGTTCTCCTCGGTCATCTATTTTGGCTGCTCTTCGCCTTCCCAAAATGCCTTCTCATACTCCCTTTCCATGAACAACCAGAGCACCCGTTCGCCATGTTCCAGAAACATGTCAAAGGCCCTCTGGGCAAGCAGATCAGAGCTCTTATAGTAGCATTTGCCTCCTATGGCAGAGCATTCCTCGTCATCCGGGGCCTGGCCCTCGTAAAGCGGCCTAGGGCTGTGGAAGCCGATGTCCACGGGAAAGGGCCTGTGCATCTCCAGCTGATCTCCTACCTTCTCATAAGGCCAGAGGAGCGAGAACTGGACCACGCCCGAGGACCCCTTAAGAATGAGCCAGAACATGGTTGAATAAAAGCCACTACTGGCATTCTTGTTGACCATGATATCCAGGGACCTTTGGAAGGTGCTCCTCCTTCCCTTAAGGGGAGGAACGTCAAAATGGTATTTTCCGGGCTGGAGAAGTCCGAACTTGGAGAATGAGTTATCTTCGTTCATTTGCCGTCTTTTTTAACATTTCAAACTCTTTGTTAATGAATATATCGCAATCCACCTCCACTGAAATGGGTGAACTTTCAACTGATGTAGACTAAACTGATGTAGGATTCATCCCTGAAAAGGTCCTTGAAGGTTTCAATGTATCCTTAAGGCGAATTAAAGGCTGCCTAAGAAACGAGATCTCTAAGGGAGGCGCTAAAAAATGCGAGGGACATCTCGCCCACGCACCTCCTCCACCCTCTACCCCGCCTCCGCCAAATCCGCCGCGAAATCCACCACCGCTCCTACCAAGGGACCCTCCGCTGTGATGGCTGCCTGTATCTACCATTGATAGTGCCTCCCTTTCGCTCCAGGTTATCACCGGCAAGGATGTCCTATTGTAAGCTCTATCTATGTGATATGGCGCCTGGGATATGGACCTCATCTCAGGAAGGGTTGGTACCTTGAGCAGGTTCATAGGCCAGCCGCTCCTTCCAGATCTCAGATCCTCCGGAGCACACTTCTGTATCGCGGCAAAGCCCGGGGGAATCTCCCGAAAGAATCCCACCCCAGCTTCTCTTTATAGTAATCCACCTTACACTTGCCGAAGAGAGATTCGGGAGCCATGACTGGAACTGTAAGGCTCCTCTATCCAATAGCTATATTATTTAACCGCAATGTATTTTGGCTATATAGTCATCCGTATACGTATGTTTTGTAACAAAGTTAATGTTATATAGTCGACCGGATATGTGACTTTTTACGCATAATAGTAATTTGCGTATAATAATAAATCAGTTGACGGAGACTCTCTAGATGAACTGCTTCTTCATATCCATAGTGAGCCTGATTCTAGGCTTTTTCCTATATGTCAGCTTCGTGGATCGGGTCTTTGGGCCAGACCCAAAGGCAAAAATGCCTGCACTATGTAAGTATGAGGGGGTAGATTTCACTCCTATGTCTGCGTGGGAGCTTTTCATAACGGTAGCACTAGCTGGCATAAATAGCTTATCATACCCAGTCACACCGATCATAGAGGGTAGAGTCTCCTTGCACCGCGTGACCACAGGCAAGCGAGTTGCGCAGAACGCAAAGCTCGAAGACCTGGTGGTTAAGACAAGAATAGCATTTAGGAGGGACGCAAACCCTCCCGCCCTCTAAAGGAGACGGGTCTCCTCGCGGATTTAACTATGACAAAAGGTAATCATATGGCTAGCAACATAAAGTTATTTGGAATGCCACCCGAATCAGGAAGATGGCTCCTGGTGATCGTGGGCATGATTATTCATCTCTGTCTAGGCGCCGTTCATGCCTATGGCGTGATAAGAGTTCCATTGCTGGCCTACTTCAAGTCCATAGGACTTTCTCCCAACACCATGGATATGACCTGGCCCTATATCACACTTTACCTGGTATTCGCTATGACCATGCCCCTGGCAGGTCCATACATCCAGAGGATCGGACCAAGGAAAGTGGCGATGATAGGCGGAGTCCTGGTAGGCTTGGGCTGGTTAGCGGCTTCTTATGCCACATCTCCCGTGACTTTAGCCGTGCTATACGGAGTCATCGGCGGCATTGGCGTGGGCATAGCTTATGGTGTCCCTATTGTTGTTTCAGCGGCGTGGTTTCCAGATAAGTGCGGCCTGGCCGTAGGCTTGACCGTTCTGGGCTTTGGATTCTCCTCGGCACTAATCACTCAGATAAACAAGTTCCTTGCGGCAGGTGGCATGGAGATCATGGATATACTGAGGCTCTTTGGGGCAGCCTTCTTCATCATAATCGTAGCGCTCTCTATGCTTATGACCGTCCCACCAGCAGGCTGGCGCCCCGCAGGATGGAAGCCACCCGCACCCAAGGCAGGATCAGCCATAAAGCGCGATTTCATGCCCGGTGAGATGATCAAGACCACCACATTCTACGGACTGTGGCTCTGCTATGCCATAGGCACCCTCGCCGGCCTTACTGCCATAGGAATAGCCGGTCCTGTAGGAAATGATATGCTTCTAGGTGCAGGCATCACTGATGCTGCAGCAAGGACTGCTCTTATCTCCAACCTGATCATACCATTCGCCATATTCAACGGTGGCGGCAGACCGATCTTCGGTGATCTGACGGACAAGCTGGGGCCGAGGAACATAGCCATAATAACCTACGTGTTCATCATAGCAGCTTGCTTGTTGATATATACTAATTACGCCTCTCAGATGGCCTACACCATTGGCTTTACCATACTATGGGGTTGTTTTGGCGGTTGGCTGACCATCGCGCCAACAGCTACTGCAAGCTTCTTCGGAATTAAGGATTATGCTAGGAATTATGGTCTGGTCTTTACCGCTTACGGTATCGGCGCAGTCATCGGCGGCGTAGTCTCTTCCCAGATCAAGGATATCATGGGCGCCTTCCAGCCCTTCTTCCTGATAGTGGCAGTTCTAGCCCTAATAGGAATAATTGTGGCCTTCGTGCTCCTGAAACCGTCGGCGTTGCCAACTGCCACTTCCAGCTGCCAATGCTATAAGTGATACCAAGAAGAGCACAACCTACACCTTTTTTACCGTGATTATCCTGGTCTTCGTAGGAGTAGTCTCCGCAAAAGGATCTGCTTCAAGCCTCAGCGGACTTACGGGGTGGAGCAATGGATCTCTGATTTTTGCCATCTTTGCCTTCTTCCTGGCGGCAGCCATCCCTCCTATAGATAAATTCATAGGAAGGCTTTTCCCCATATTTTCCATTATCATAGTGTTGATGGGCTTAGGAATAGTAATAAAATTGCTATCTGGGGATGCATCTCTTCCGGAATTCAACCCTGAAATAATGACAAAAAAACCTTCACTTTGATTCAGAGCACCAGCCCCTTATCCCTGCCCAGTTCCTCTCCATAGCTTGTGGTGCCATGCGACTTCCTCTCCTGCCTAAAGGCCGGAGCTTCCTACTTCAACGATCTGACGCTTACCTGAACGTGAGTTCAGGCCGGAGGGCAGATCTCCATAGGCTCTACCCCTCAGTCCGAGGGTAAGGATGCGAAGCTCGCATCCGAATACTAATATATGGGTGTTACTATATATAGTCTGCTGGACCATTTACGGGCTTACTCCGGCCTGAAGCCCGGAGTTTGCGCCCTGAAATTTTCTATCGATGTTATATATTTCCAACCAGCCTTTAAATTAAGTCTAGAACATGCTATCCCAATAGGCGCATTCTCAGCTTTTGCCATATTACTACTTTTTATAATATCGATAAGGTCAACAAAGTTGGATAATAAAGATAAAATTGATGGGTGCGAGCGTGACTAAGCTCGCCAGATATATCTGACGGATTTATCCTTTCGATACACCTAAGGGCACCAGCTTGGCCACTTTGGTG
>CAZKWM010000060.1:0-11706 GCA_964556405.1 uncultured Methanotrichaceae archaeon
ATGAGAAAAAGAGGAAAATGCTGGGAGGAGGCCTGCTCAAAACGGCCTAGTTCCAGGATCGATGACTCCGCCTTGTGGATGAAGATGTAGAAGAAGACGGTAACCAAGGTTCCTGTCACCAGGCCGGCTATGGCACCAAGATGATGGAAAAGACCCTGCCTAAGGCGTGTATCAGGCCAAGAAGTGGCGCGAATCTGGCATCGACGGGAAAACACATCGATCTTCTAGACAAATTATCGAAGACTAATTTCCAGGAGAGAAGTCAGGGAATCTGTGGCAATTGCTGGGTCTGGGCGAGTACAGCATGTCTTGAGGTAAGCCTTGCTAATAAAATGGGTATTCGGGATCGATTATCTATTCAGTATTTAAACTCTAACTATAATGGCGGGAAAAATTGTTATGCGTGCTGTGGGGGGTCGCCGGATGAATTCGAACGCCTACTACATGGATGGTGGTCGATGTTGTTGGCTCGGTGCTTGTAGCTATGGTAGATATTTGTGACCGTCCAACATCTCAAACTGCGATGTCTGGAAGTAATATCTCGACTAAACCAAACTATCGTATCGATCCGGTGATACTAGAAGTCGTCCCGACAAAAAGTGACTACGATTCGGTGCCACCAAAACTAATGACAAGAGAACAGGCTATTGCTAATATAAAAAGCGTGCTCGAACACGGAAAAGCCATATATTTCGGTTATCACTGGGGTGAAGATAAGGATGAAAGGTTTAGTGATTTTTGGAAGAATGATAATGAAGAAACGCTCTGGGACGAGCAATTTCCTTCGCCCAATCCCAGATGGGGGCATGCCCTTACCTGTGTAGGGTATGACGACACAGATCCCGATCCTAGGAAGCATTATTGGATTTTGCTAAATAGCTGGGGCGCACCTGAAAAACGCCCTCGTGGCTTAATTCGCATGCCCATGAGCCTATGGTATAACGACGATTGTTATTGGTGGTATACATTTGATGTAGAGTGGAACGAGTGAAAACTAGAGGACGCGGAAGCGCGCCCGTGACTTCACCCATGGCTAAAGCCCTGGGTGTCTGGATTAGCATCGCGTCTTGGCCGAAGGTTTCTCTCGTAAATCTCCCCGTCCTCTTCTATCATTTTAGGAATTACACGATTAACTGTAATTACTTGCACGTTTCCATTCTCATCAGTATAAGTATAAGTCCCATTACCATATTCATCAAATGCTCTGAAAGGCCTGACGGGCACACTGGAAAGCCCGACGGGTGCTCTGGATGCATTGGAAAGTCTGAAGTTTCCAAAATCGTATCCATATGCGCTTCTATCGGATAAGTAAATATTATAGTATCCGCTACCGGGGAAGCTCTGTGCCCAGCCCGCTTGTTGGTCCTCTGTTACATTATAGTTACCGTGCCCTAGATTCGTAAAAGAATACCTTCCTGAAGCATCAGTTGTAGTATTAGAAATCTCTCTGTCGTTAAGTTTTAACCGGATTACCCATCCAGATAGACCTCGTTCGCCATCATCAAATATGGTATTTCTATTCGAATCCTCGAATTTTGTACCAGCTATAGATAAGGTTGCAGCGTTCTTAAACCCGTTCGCTTCGCCTGCTTTTCCTTCAGGTTTTTCGAGCCCCTCAAGGGCCATCGCATGCGTGCTGCTTAGCAGTAACAAGAACGCCGCAATTACGGGCAGATTTTTTAGCATGAGCTACTATCCTCCATAAGTATACGCTACCATTTTAATATTTGATCTTTGCTTCCGACAAAGCCTCAAAGGAAGCCGCAAAAAGAAAAAGATCGGTAGTCCCAGAAGAGCCGGACCGGTACACGTAAAAAGATCTTCCCGGGGTAAGAGAGATCTGATGTCTCACACCTCGGTCTTGCTACTTTAGTTAGCCTTAAGTCCATCCTGTATCATGATAGAAAGATGCAGGGCGCAAACCCCGGTCTTCCGGTCGGAGTAAGCCCGTAAATGGTCCATCAGACTATATGTAGTATTCTGCACTCGTATAACAATAGTATTCGAAGATCTGAATATCAAAAAGATGCTCCAGAGCCATAGCTTAGCTGAGCATATATCAGATGTATCTTGGGGAAAGCTAATACAGTTCACGCTAAGCAAGGCTTCGAGAGCTGGCAAAAACGTGGTATTCGTTGACCCAAGGAATACATCACAAGGATGTTCTGGCTGTGGAGCTATCGTTCAAAAAGATCTATCTGAGAGGGTGCACGATTGCCCCTACTGCGGTCTTTCGATCGATAGAGACCTTAACGCAGCTAAGAACATCCTCACCCTCGGACTGAGGGGTAGAGCCTATGGAGACCTGACCTCAGGCCCGAACTCACGTTCAGGTAAGCGTCAGATCGTTGAAGTAGGAAGCTCTGGCCTTTAGGCCGGAGAGGAAGTCACACTGCTCTCGATGTATTAAGGCATCATTTGTAAAATACTTTACTATAGAAATTCCTATTATAGTTCTAAAAAGAAAATTAGTAGCTAGTAGTCACCGATCCTCTTGTGTTATCAGTCGTGGTTACTACGCCATTAGTGTTGGCGACATCTCCCGTGGGCGTTTCCACCGTCTGACTGCCGTCGCCATAGGTAGTGGTGGTAGTCATGCCGTTGTAGGTGCTCTGATAGCTCTGGGATATCACCTGGGGATTGCTGCCCGAGGTCATATTGCCTGGAATATGATAGCTTGCGGATCCACTGGTGGCAGAAACGCCGGTCGCACCGTTAGAGCCTCCTATGGGCATAACTGCTGGAACTACGCTGGTCGCGGGCATGGTTGTGCTGGTGATAGGCTGGGCTGCGACTGTCGTGGCTGGGGCCGTGGTGCCTGAGGACGGCTGATATCCGGCCTGGCTGAGGGTGCCCGAGACCGTGCCGCTCCAGGTCTGGCTGCCAGTTAAATAGGCGTTGTAGCTTCCACTAACGCTGTTTCCATTGACGCTTAGAAGCATCCTTATGGTCTCTAATCCCGCTGTGGGCGTCACAAAGAGGTCCAGGGTGTTGCCGTTCAAGGATCCAGAGGCGGTAACGGGCAGGGTCTCATTGCCTGAAACCAAGCTCCCCTGGCCCAGGACCACTCCCGAGTTCTGTATGAGATCGAGGTTTAAGTTTCTGGAGGCAAAATCTGCCAGGTTTAAGTAGATCGTGCCTGTGATATTCAGGGCAGATGTCCCCAGGGTCACTCCAGAGGCCGGAGCTGTGGTGTTCACCGCGCTGCTTCCTATGATCACAGGTCCCCCTAATCTCACGGGCGCGGTTCCGGTGGTGGTAATGGGAGTGGCCGCTGAGCCCGTGGTGGTGCTTGATGTGCCGCTTACCGTACTGCTGCTGGTGCGGATGCTTCCTAACGCTACAGGCTGGGTTGATGTGCTGCTGCTATAGCTCTGGGAGAAGGCCTGGAGGGCCAGGCAGGTAAGGAGCATGATGCTTAATAAGGCAATTCTGTAATTCATATCGCAAAACCTCTTCTAGAAACTTACTACCTTAAAGTATTTCAATGGATGGTAAAAAAGGGGGATCGCCTCATGGCGGCCTTGATCCGGAACTTTTTCTAAGATGAGATTGATGGATTAAGCGGCTCAGCTATCCTTAAGCCTCCTAGACCCCTCACTGCTGAGGGCTGGGTGCCTGATAGCTTCCATGCATCGTCTGGGGTGCCAGCATCCTGCCGAAAACTATGCCCGGCTGGTTGATTTCCTGGGCGCTGAAGGTGTAGTCCCCGTTCATGGTTCCCGACCCGCTCATGTCAAGACTCATCCTGTACAGATTGGAGGAGCCCTCAGGCATGACGTAAAGGTCCACTCTATTTCCAGCGACCGTTCCACCCACAGAGACCTTCTGGGATGTGCCGTCGGGTGCTGCTATGTTTCCGTACCCAAAGACGGCGTCCTTGGACTGGAGGAGGACCAGGTTCATGGAGCTCTTGGCGGAAGCGGAGCCGGCATTGAGCTCCAGGTTCCAGTTTCCGGCAACGGCTACTGTTGGAGCCAGCTGCACCATCCTGACCACCCCGGACCTGTAGCCCACGTTGGGGCTCATGCCTGTGATGGGATCGGTATAGAAGAGGCTCTCGTTCCTGAAGGAGTCTCTGATGCCCTGATATGAGTAGTAGTCGTCCATGGACTCGTTCGGGAAGGACTTCTGTACTATGTAATACTTCGGTGCTTGGGCGGAGGCCTGGAAGGCCAGACACCCAACTAAGACTAGGATTAATACCACACTTCTAAATCCCATATCCACACTTCCAGGCCTTATCCTGAACCTCCTGGGTTTAAAGTTTGTGCTTAGGCCAAGGGATACACCAATAAAAATCTCTGGAGAAAAAAGACGGCGGTACTGTAGATTCGTTATGCTATTCCTAATCACCAGGCACCGACCTGGTGCCCTTAACACTACCGTCCGTGGACTCTCCAGTTGCCGAGACGGCTGTGTACTCCCCGGAGGCAAAGTCGCCGTCGAGGCTGAGGCCGATCTTGTAGAGCTGTATGGACCCCATGGTGACCAGGTACAGGTTGAGGTTGTTTCCTCTCAGGGAGCCTGATGCCGTGGCCAGAAGGGTCTCATCCCCATTTACGGATCTACCGGTGCCAAAGACGTCAGTTCCTTTCTGGAAGAGAGTCAAGGCCATCTCCTTGGGAGTCTCGCCCTGTAGCTCCAGGGTCCAGCTGCCCGAGATGTCCCTGGATTCCCATGATGACGAATCGGAGCTTCCTGACTGGTTATTTGTCTGGCTGGCGGACTTCTGGGAAGTGCTGGAAGATTGCTTGCTGGCAGTCGCGCTCGTTGAAGCAGCAGCGCTCGTGGAGCTGCTATCGGAGCTGGTCGTGCCCTGCTCTCTTGCCTCCTTGGGCGAATTTCCCGAGGCGAGGCTGCCGGGCATGGGCGTGAAGATCTCCTTCCCCGTATTATTGGCATGGATCTTCCTCGACTCCTGGGGCGTGGCTCCCAGGCTTGAATCTATCGTCTGAAAGTACTGCTCGGTGCCGTTGATAAGATCCTCGGCCGACTTACCCTGGGGGTTATCCCAATCGATGGCGAGGGCGACGAGGGATATGATGGTCAGAATTATTAAAGGCATTAAGGCTAATAACGTCATTTTAGCCGCGTGATTCATTTTCATTAAACCTCCGCTTGGCATGGCCGTTCACCCCGGGAGGAAACGCTGGATGGAGGTGTCCGGCCACTCCCTAAGCTCTCAAAGCTCTTCGGTAATAAGCTTAATGGGACATCCCGTGGATCGGCGTTAGACGTATGGACGCCTTAAGATAGCCTTGCATCTCACCCGGATATGCTCCCGCTGGCCGTTCCTGTCACGGGGGCCTTGGAGGTACTGTAGGCGTCATAGCTGCCGGAGAGGGACGATCCGCTGAGGCTTAGTCCCAGCTTAAAGAGGCCCAAGTCCTTCAAAGAGATTATATCAAGGTAGACATTGCTTCCTTCGAGGGTCCCTGTGGCTGCAATCTCCTGATTTCCTCCGTCGCTGGAGGTCATGGTACCCTTGCCGAAGACCGCGCTTCCGGACTGGAGGAGGTTTAAGGATAGGGTCCTGGTAGAGGTGTCCCTAAGATCCAGGGACCAGCTTCCGGCCAGGTTGGCCGCAGCCACATTGAATCCGCTAGTAGAGGATAGGAATGAGGTGAGGCCCTTCTCCTGGCGCATATCGGAGTTCTTGGGGCCCAAAGAGGTGGAGGTGAAGGAGCTGCCTTTGTTGTTGATGTTGAAGATATCGGACTGCATGGTATCTTTTATCTGGTGCTTGGCGTAAGCGTTCTCCTCAGGATTAGCAGGATCCAAGTACCCCTGCTCATCATCCATGGCATAGGTGTGGACAGCCAGGCATCCCAGGGCTATGATAGCTATTAAGATTCTAAGGTATCTCATCGCTGCTTTCCACCCATCACTTTAAACTGGCTTACAGCCTTGGGTCTTTGGGTGAATAAACCTGACGCATGGGAAAAGTGACCTTGGGCCAAGGGGGTCCAAAAATCCTGGGCGGATTCATCAGGGAAATTCTGTTTCTAGCCCAATTCAGAACCTTCCATATATCTCCGTCATCTCCTTGAGCCTCCCGTCCAGTTCCATCTGTTCAGGGAGGAGCCTCCACTGGTAGTTCCCCTGCGCCTTGCTAGGATAGTTCATCCGGGCCTCCACACCCAGGCCTAAAATATCCTGCATGGGAATTATGGCAGTGCAGGCCACAGAGCTCATGGCCAGCCTTATCATCTCAAAGGGGGCCTCCTCTGCCTTGATTTCCTTTCCCACATAGCGGGAGAACCTTTTCTTATCCTCGGGTGTAGCTTCCTTCTCGAACCATCCCCGGACAGTGTTGTTGTCATGGGTGCCCGTGTATATGGCCGAGTTTCTGGGCACGTTGTGGGGAATGTAGGGATTCTCCGCCATTCCCTCGCCGAAGGCAAAGAGCAGAACCTTCATGCTGGGAAGGCCATAGTGGTGGATCACCTCCCTCACATCTGGGGTTATGAGGCCCAGGTCCTCGGCGATCACCGGCAAACTGTAGAAGTGCCGAAAGAGGGTCAGGAAAAATTCGCGGTGAGGGACTTCGATCCACTGGCCATCCATGGCAGTCGTCTCCCCGGCCTTGACCTCCCAGTAGGCAACCAGGCCCTTGAAGTGGTCGATTCTCAGGATATCGAAGAGCTTGAGATTCTGGCTCATCCTCTGGACCCACCAGTCAAAGTTCCTGGACTTCAGGACGTCCCAGCGGTAGATGGGGTTGCCCCAGAGCTGGCCCGTGGAGCTGAAGAGGTCGGGGGGCACTCCTGATACTGAGATGGGCCTTTTTTCCTGATCGAGCTTGAAGATCTCAGGGTGGGACCAGACGTCGGCACTGTCGTAGTTGACGTAGATGGGCATGTCCCCTATGACCGTTATCCCCTTATCGGTGCACTCCTCCTTGAGGGAGAACCACTGCTTGAAGAAGAGGAACTGGAAGAACTTCTCCTTCCCCATAATCTCCTTCAGCTCCTCCCTGGCCATCTTCAACGCCTCAGGCAGGCGGTCCCTCAGCTCTACAGGCCACTCGCTCCAGGCCCGCCCTCCCTGGATGTCTTTGACGGCTACGAAGAGGGCGTAATCGTCCAGCCAGAAGGCGTTCTTTCGGCAGAAATCATCGTAGTCGCACCCGTCTGATCCCTTGAAGGCCTGGAAAGCCTGCTCTAGGAGCTTCTTCTTGAAATCGGTCACCTTGGGATAGTCCACCTTGTCCACTGGGAACTCCGGGGCTTTCTGAAGAGATTCCTTAGCTAATAGGCCGTCCTCAAGCAGTAGATCGGGGCTTATCAATAGAGGGTTTCCGGCGAAGGCAGAGCAGCTGCTGTAGGGGTTGTTCCCGAAGGCCATATCCGTAGGAGTCAGAGGCAGGACTTGCCAGAAGATCTGGCGGTTCTTTGAGAGAAGCCCAGCAAATTTGTGGGCCGAAGGCCCCAGGTCCCCTATACCGTAAGGAGAAGGAAGGGACGTCAAATGCAGGAGAACGCCGCTGCCTCTGGTCATCATATTCCATCACCAGCTAGGAGCAAAGCTACGGGAAATTTAGACAGGGCATTTCCCAGGGGCAACCTCCTATCAGCTTCTACGCCTTCCTGAGCTTTCTTTCCATCTTCTCCTTGCGATGCATCATCATTGCTTTCTATGACCATCTTCTCTCCAGTCAGGGCATTCATCCACTGCTCCGGAGCACCCTTGGGCAGGGCTAAAAAGGTGTCTCTCCAGACATCGGTGCCTAGGGGATATTCTCCGGCATCCACCAGATCGGTCGTGATCCTGGGCGCTACCGTCAGAGCCCAGGTGCCGTTGTCTTCTTTGAACCGCCTGGCAAAGGCGACGATATTCTTCTTTTTCGAGCCCTGGGCATAGAGGGGCAGATAGTCCCCCTGTAAGAACAGCTCAGATAAAGCCCACCTGGCTTTGAGGGCCCTGTGGATCAGAAACATCTTTACCCTCCCATCCCTGGCCAGGTACAGAAGCTCCGAGATCAAGCTGGACATATCCTTCTCTTCCCTCTCCATTATATCCTCAAGATAGGCCTTCCTGATCTTAAAGTCCACCGGCCTCCTATTATCCGGGTCCACGAAGCTCAGGTCCCAGAGCTCAGTTCCCTGGTAAAAATCGGGTACCCCCGGGGCCGTGATCTTGATGAGGGTCTGGGCCAAGGAGTTCAGTATCCCGTGGTGCCCCACCGTCCTCAGGAGATTCCACAGGTCTCTTGGGAAGGGATTATCCTCGGCCCGGCGGAGGATATCGTTGAAGAAGGCGGTCATGGACTCCTCGTAGGAGGTGTCGGGCTTATCCCATCCTGAATGAACCTTGGCCTCCCTGGCGGCTTTGATAAGATAGTCCCCGGCCCTCTCTTCAAAGGACGGGTACTCATCGGCGTAGAAGGGCAGGGACCCCAAAAGGGTCTGATAAAGGAAGTACTCGTCGTCCTTGCCGGGAAGAAGCCTTCCCTTCACCTCTTTCTTCTTGCCCTTATTCATGCCGCCCCAGGCCTCCAGGGCCTTTTGCCACTTTTCCGGGATCTCCGATAGGACATTGATCCTAGCCCTGGCATCCTCGCCCCTCTTGGTGTCGTGGGTGGCTGTTGCGTTCATGGAGGCTGGCCAGATCACAGCCCGTTCTGCCAGAAAGCCGTGGAACTCATCCAGGGTTGCACCGAACCTATCAGGGCTTCCCCCGACCTCGTTTAGGGATATGATCCGGTTGTAGTTGTACAATAGGGTATCTTCAAAGCCCTTGGCCATGAGAGGGATCGTGAACTGCTGAAGCCTAAACAGGAACTGCATTTTATCTTTACCTGGGCCTTCTCTCCTGTCTGTATCATGATCCTCAGCCCTCTTTTTCCGCTCGCTGATCTCATCGCTATCAACGCCATTTTTCTGGTTATCTCCTACCACAACTTCCTCGATGCTGTCCCTCTTTTCTTCCTCCATCCCCCCAGGCTCCAGGAGGAGGTAATGCTCTATGAATTCCAGCTCTTTTTTAAGCTCGGGGTTCCTATCCTTGGCCCTCTTTATCACGTCTGTCAGGGTGGATCTATCCTCAGGCCTTAAGCCCTCAGGGCTCCCATATGTCCTGTAAACAGGAAAGAGGGCCATGATCTCAGCAAGGGCGCTCTTGAGGCCAATGTGGGTGATATCCCTGCCGTGCCTATCCCCTGCCGAGACCCTTTTTAGAAGAAAAGACAGGTTCTCCGCGTCCCCCTCCATCTCCTTCTCCAGGACCGCTTTCTTCTTCTTGTAGACGGTCTCTCCGTAGGGCATGGTAAGGCCTGTAAAACCCGAGTAGATCCTCTCGAAATCACCTCCCGACTCCCTGTTCACAAGAACGCCACCCAGAAGGTTCAAGAAGTCATACCCCGTGGTTCCCTGGACCGGCCAGGAGGGAAGCCTCTCCTCGCGGCTCAGTATCTTTTCCACAATTATGTACCTGTCCCCTGCTCTTTCCCTGAGCTTTCTCAAGTAGGCCGCCGGATCCTTGAGGCCGTCGATGTGATCTATCCTGAGGCCCGTTACGTCTCCCCTGGCGGCCAGGTCCAGGATGAGGGCGTGGGTGTGATCGAAGACCTCCTCCAGATCCGATCGGAGGGCTATTATCTCGTTTATAGTAAAGAACCGCCTGTAGTTGATCTCCTGGGAGGCGACCCTCCAGAAGGAGAGCTTGAAGCGCTGATCTGATAGAATCTTGTCCAGGGCATCGAAGCTCTCGGGCTTTCCTGGAATGCCATTGATCTCCCCCAGGGCGGAGTCAAAAAGCTCCTGGAACTCTTCATCCCGGCTATATTTTTCCCAAAGGCCTCTCTTTAAATCATCTCCATCCTGGCCAGCGCCTCGCCCAGATCCAACTTTAGTCGTGTCTCCAGACAGGATCTTTTGCATGGACTCGGGCTTTAAGGGAAGCTTTAGATCGTAGTACCTGGCGCCGAGACCCTCAGGCGCCATCTCTAGCTTTATCTCCCCGCCTTCCAAGGCCTCGGAATACATCTTCCCCAGGAAGGGGGCGAGAAGCCTTCCCCTGAGGTCGCCGCAGGGATGATCCCAGAAGATATCGAAGAAGTTGAAGTACCTGGAGTTCTCACCGTTCTCCAGCACATCCCAGAGGAGGGCGTTCTCCTGACTGTAGGCCATGTGGTTGGGCACGATATCCTGGACCCAGCCCAGGCCTCTCTCCTTTACCGCCTCCATGAGGTTCTTAAAGTCAACCTTCATCCCAAGCTCCGGATTGATCTGGGTTTGATCAACTACGTCGTACCCGTGGAGGCTTCCCTTCCTAGCCTTGAAGATGGGCGAGGCATAGATATCGGATATGCCCAGATCCGCCAGGTAGGATAGGATTTCCAAGGCTTGCGCAAAGCCAAAGGCGGCGTTGAACTGAAGGCGATAGGTAGCTATGGGGACCCGCATCAGCAGAGCCTCCAAGGCATCAGGAGACCCTCACATGCATGAAGTTCTCAAGCTCCTGGACCAGCTCCAACCACCTCTTGGCGTTATCATCGCCCTTATCGGCCCTGGCCTTGATGCCGCTGAAGTACTGCTTGCTTAAGGAGAATAGAATGTTCTGGGACTTCCAGAGGCTGGGCTGAAGGTGGACATCGTTTAATGCTCTGGCCATGGAGTTGATGGTCTGGAGGATGTTGATATCTTCAGGCATATCCCTGAGCCTCTCCATGAGGCGTTCTATCTTTCTCCCCGCGGTGAAAGTAAGGCCCGGTACGTCCAGATCCACCGGCCACCTCTTGATCTCATCCACGGCCTTTTGAAGCTTCTCTGTGTTCTCCTCTTCCAGGGCAACTTTTAATTCTCCATTGAGGACCGACTTTCTTATCACCATCAGGGCCTCGGGCAGGGGAACATCCACTCCCTTCATCACCTGCAGGAGGGTATAGTCGTGATCGTAGAGCTGTCTGAACTCTCCGGCTATCTCCTTTAAATGAGGCTCTAGAATCCATTCAAAGATCCTCCTCTGCTCGTCCTTGAAGAGGTGCCAGAGGCCGAAATTGTGGTCGCCAAAGTGCTTGTGCAGGAGCCTTAAGACCTCAGGGATATTAGATCTGGAGAAAGAATCTTTGACCTCCTTCCTCATGACCTCAAAGTTCTCGTCCCCCGAGAATTTTCTGACACCTCCGCTCACGTAGTGGCCATCGAAGTAGACCACGGCAAAGCTCAGAACCTCCTCCTCCCAGGTCAGCATGGACTGAGCTCTGACCTTGCCTATAGCCAGCTTATTTATCCCCATTTCTTCCGGATCGTAGACCAGGTTGTCCACGTTATAGCTGAAGATCCCGGCCACCTGAGGGTACTTGGTGAAGATGGAGGATATGGCGTAATGGGCGGTGACCCTGTAGAGGTCCACAGCTGCAGGTTTTACCATCTTCTCATAGATCTCGGCGCCGTTACCAAAGCCAGGGATATTACTTTGTGCTTCCGCCAAGATCTTCTTGTACTCGGGCTCCAAGTTCACTCCGCTCACCTCCTGTGCCAGCTGCATGGCCCTGGCTGCATACTTCATGACCTGGGTGGTCTCTATCCCTGAGATCTCGTCAAAGAACCAGCCGCAGCTGGTGTACATCCGCAAGGCCTGACGCTGCATCCCAAGGAGCTTGAGGGCCCTGACCTTCTCATCTTGGCTCAAGTTCTTGACCGAATGCTCTGTTAGGTATTTGCTTACGTTCTGGACTGACCTGTCCAGGATGACGTAGAT
>CAZKWM010000061.1:0-11651 GCA_964556405.1 uncultured Methanotrichaceae archaeon
AATTCCCCATGTCTACTTACGTATAGGACGGATGTGAATGGTGGAGCCCTATCGAATTCTGATCATCGAGGATGATCCTGAACATGCCGAGCTGATACGGATGGCCTTCAGGAAGCATGATGATTTCTTCCTGGACTTCGCGGAGACGGGCGAGGAAGGCTTGGAGATGGCAGCCAATGGCTCTTACAGCCTCATATCGGTGGATCTGGTCCTTCCGGGCATCGGCGGCCTGGATGTTCTCATTCGGATCAGGAAGTTCGATCCGGACATTCCCGTGGTGATGGTCTCTGGCCACGGCACCACCGAGATGGCCGTGGTGGCCTTCGAGAACAGGGCCACCAAGTACGTGGTCAAGAGCATGGAGAGCTTCAAGAGCCTGCCTTATATCTTCGAGAACCTCATTCAGGTGGCCAGGTTCAAGGCCCAGGAACGGGCCATGAGAGATAGGATAGAGCGGTCGGAGAGGATCCACAGGAACGTGGTGGAGAATGCCCTGGCCGGCATCTACATCCACCAGGACGGCGTCTTCAAGCTGGTCAACCCAAAGCTGGCCGACATCTTCGGCTCTCCACCCGACAAGCTCCTTGGCACACCCTTCTGGCAGCTCGTCCAGCCCGACGATATGCAGCACGTCAACAAGCTGGAGATTGGGACATCTCCATCCCCCGCCTACGAGTCCAGGATACAACGCAAGGACGGGACTGCGCGCTGGATCGAGTTCAGGACGATACCCATAGAGTACGATGGAAAGAGGGCCATTCTTGGAAACCTCCTGGACATAACCCAGAGAAAGGAGCAAGAGATCGAGCTTCTGAGATCTAATCGCGAGCATGCAGCCACCAGCAGCATATTGACCCGGATGCTGGAGCCTTCAGGAGATGTGGAGAAGGACCTGGAGATGATCCTTGCGGATGTCGTCTCTGGTATCGGTGGCGAAGTCGGAGGCATCTTCCTTCAGGAGAGCGGGAGCCTGGTCCTCAAATCCCTCTTTGGGGCGGTGGAGGATCTCATAACTTTCCTGGAGACGGAGGGCCCGGATAAGCTCTTGGCCGAGCCCAAGCTGCATCCCGCAGAGCGCCATGAGGATTACATGTGGCTCTCAGCCCCCATAATCCTCGAGGGAAAAAACAGGGGCGTCCTGGTGATGGCATCGTTGCCTGATGATGACGGGGCGCGAAGCTTGGCATTTGTGGAGAAGGCGGTGCCCTACATAGTGCGCATGCTTCCGGGATCGAGCCTTAGAAGGTCTGTAGTAAGATCCCCTGAG
This sequence comes from uncultured Methanotrichaceae archaeon, assembly GCA_964556405.1. Lineage (GTDB taxonomy): Archaea > Halobacteriota > Methanosarcinia > Methanotrichales > Methanotrichaceae > UBA114. The sequence goes on from CAZKWM010000061.1 coordinate 1,268, forward strand.
GAAGAGGAGCTGCTCTCTCAGGCAGGGGATGATAAAGGACGATAGATCGATAACATTAGAATATCGGTGACTATCACGATATTGATGAGTATCCTTCCTTAAATTAAGTCCTTTAGCTGATCCAGCCAGTCTATATCGCCCGGCAGCATATCGATCTCCCTGAGAATGATCTTTACCACCAGATCTGCGACCTCCTGTGGAGATCTGCCTGTGGTATCTATCTCATGGACCCGGCTGCAGTTCTCCAGGGCTTCTATCAGGATTACATCCAAGGCCTCTGCCTCGATGTTCTCCATGATCTTCTTCTCTGAGTAGTCCCTGGCCTTGAGCCGGACCTTAAGCTCTAGCGGAGAGAGCCTTAGGACTATGGCATCATCGGCAAAATAGTGGGACATGTGGCCTTCCAGGGCCACGATCTCATCGGAGTCCAAGCCCATCTGATCTAGCTTCTTTTCGAGGCCTTCCATGTCGGCTTCGAGGCATCCCCTCTCTGGGTCTGTGCCGAAGTTGAGCCCCTCTTTTACCAGGGCATTGATGTCCACGATCCTGTAGGGAAGGAGCTTGGAGACGGTGGTCTTTCCCGTCCCCGGCGTACCTGTAAGGGCTACGCGCATATCTCCCCGTAGGCCTCCAGGAACTTATCGTTCTGCTCGGGCGTTCCTACCGTCACCCTGACGTGATGATCGCCGGCACCTCTAAAGGGCCTGCAGTCCCTAATTATCACGCCCTTGCTCATCATACCCTCAACCACGGCGCCTGATGGCTTCTTTGTCTCCAGGAACAGGAAGTTGCCCTGGGACTGCCTGGCCTTGAGCTCCCTGGTCAGCCTATCCCTTTCCGAGAGGATCTTGGAGACCGATTCATGCATGAAATCCAGGTCCTTCATGGCCGCAACTCCAGCGGCTACCGAGGCGCAGCTCAGGCCGAAGAAGGGGGGAGCAGCTCTCCTGTACTGTTCCGCTATCCACTCCGGGACCACGGCGTAGCCAAGCCGAAGGCCAGCCAGGCCGAAGGCCTTGGAGGTGGTCCTACCCACTACCAAGTTATCGTACTTCCTGACCAGGCCAAGGAGGCTTCTGTCAGCGAATTCGACGTAGGCCTCATCCAGGAAGACGATGCCATCAGTGCTCTCAACTATCTTTCTGACCGCCTCCACAGGGGTCTGATTTCCCGTGGGGTTGTTGGGCGAGCAGATGAAGACCATCTTGATGCCCCTGGGAACATCGGCGGGCACGTCGTAGCCGCCGAGCCTTTCAGCGAAGATGGGCTGGCCTCCGCTCATCACCGTCAGTATCTCGTAGTAGCTGAAGGTGGGCGTGGGTATGAAAGTCCGGTCTCCCCTGTCCAGGAAGATCCTGGTGAGGGTATCCATGACCCCGTCCATGCCAGTCCCTAACACTATCGATTCTTCATGGTAGCCCGTGTACCTGGATAAGCCCTCCATGAGCTCCTCAGTCTCCGGATACCTCTCCGAGGATATGCTTCTAAGGGCCTTGATAACATTGGGGCTGGGTCCATAGGGGTTCTCATTGGACCCGAGCTTGGCTATACGCTCCAGAGGTATACCGTACTTCCTGGTGATCTCGGTGTAGCCTTTGCCTGCTACGTAGGGCTTAAGCTGGCTTAAACACGGCCGAAGATTCTTCGAGTATCTCTCCAAGCACCTTCACCCCCCGATCTATCTGGTCCTTGGTTACTACCAGTGGTGGGACAAGCCTCAAGGTGTGATCTCCGGTGTTGTTGAGGAGGAGCCCCTTTTTCAAGGCCTTCTCTACCACCATCTTGCAGTCGGCATCCAGGTCTACGCCAATCATGAGGCCCCTGCCGCGTACCTCTCTTGGATCAAGGTTCTTTTGGATCTGGGACCTGGCATAGGCTCCAAGCTCCTCGGACCTCTTAACCAGCTTCTCCTCTTCCATGGCCTGAATAGATGCCAAGGCAGCGGCCGATACCAGGGCGCCGCCGCCGAAGGTGGAGGCATGATCACCCCTCTGGAAGGATTTGGCGAAATCCTCACGGGCAAGCATGGCTCCCATGGGCAGGCCTCCGGCCAGGGCCTTGGCCAGGGTCATGATATCTGGCTGGACTCCGGAGTGCTCCTTGCCAAACCAGCGCCCGGTCCTTCCAAAGCCCGTCTGGACCTCGTCGAAGACCAGGAGGGCTTTGGCGTCATCGCATATCTCCCTGGCTGCGCGCAGGTAGGAGTCATCGGGGACGTATACACCGGCTTCTCCTTGGATGGGCTCTAGGATCACGCCGCCAGTCTTCTCGTTCACTGCGGCCTTCAGGGCTTCAACATCGTTGTATGGCACGAAGGTCGCCTCATTTAGCGGCCTGAAGGGCTCCCTGTAAAAGGCCTTATAGGTAGCTCCAAGAGCTCCCAGGGTTCTGCCGTGGAAGCAGTGTTCGGATGCTATGATACCGGCCTTGCCATTGGTCCTCCTGATCAGCTTCAAAGCGGCTTCCACGCTCTCTGCGCCCGAGTTGCAGAAGAATGTCCTGTCCATGCCCGTGAGGGCCTTGAGCTTCTCAGCCAAAAGGATCTGGTTCTCGGTGTAGTACAGGTTGGAGGTGTGGATGAGGATCTCGGACTGCTTCTTTATGGCCTCTATAACCTTAGGGTGGCAGTGGCCTACGTTGTTGACGGCGATGCCTGCCACGAAGTCCAGATACTCTTTACCCTCCACGTCCCAGACCCTGGTCCCAGAGCCCCGGGCCAGCACCACGGGCTGCCTGGTGTAAGTCTGAAAGATAGACCAGGCTTCCCTCCCCATGAGTTCTTCTTTTTTTTGCATCATAGAGCACTCTTGGCAAATCATGGCCATTGTACCGTAATTACCGTTGTTTTCACGCCTTTCATCATCTGATCATGAGAGAAAGCTTTTGCTTATAGTACTTATGGGGGTCAGGGACTCAGGAAGGTATGTTGCTTTCTATAAGGTGACGTGCAATTGAGTCTTGGGTATGAAGCCATGTACGTTAGGTTTCCAAACGAAACCCTCTATGGATAATAGAGCTATGCGCGATACGATACTATATGCATCCACAGCCATATCATTAATAGGACGCTTAAGGGAAACTATCTGGCAATACAGTAGATCAGGATATGGAATAAAAAACTGATTTTATTCATATTACCACTTTCACTGACTCCTTTGGTCCGAGCCCAGGGGGGACTATAACTCCGGCTTGCAAGCAGGGCTGGAGGCAGGCTACGCCATCATCCATGCCCTATTGCAGAGGGACGATGCCGCCTATAATACGGCCGCCCTGGCCTGGAATGGCCTCGTAAAAAATAGCATTAGGAGATAAGTCATCCGCTTATACCCTAGCGATTTCCCCTACGCAGAATAACACGACGCGAGGCGTTAACTTGGGCTGTTTAAACTCGGAAGGAATGACCACAGTACGATCCTCCCATCAGTTCGATGCTCCTGTGGTGATCGGAAAGCAGGAACCGGATTGGCAACTCTCTTCTATGATTTTAGGTAATGAGCGCCCTATGGGACTCTAACTTCCTTTCCTAGCAAAATAAGTCGCGACAGAAATCCAATCCTATCTGCAACCATTTCTTGTGCCCTTTAAGGCCTCAGCAATGTCAACAATAAGTTAGGTTATTTATAACCTAATTATAAAATACATGGGACTATTTATATAAACGCAATCATTTTTATCTGCAAATGTGATAAAAATAAAAAGAATATTAAAAGAGAAACTAATTAATTGGCTATCATGGGACGTCTATAATCCATGCAGCTCAATCCCTCGGCCTTCAATCGCCGATATCCAGATCCTTTTTGGCTCTTGAGGCAAGCCGCAGCAGTTACTGCAAATGGTTGAATCAATATCAAACAGTCCATGTGATGCTAGCGAAATCATGGATTTGAGGAACTAGGTCCAGGATATAGCGCCCCAGTTCTCGGGCTATGGATATCGCAGGATTGCGGTTGAACTCGGGAATCGAGGATACAATGCTAACTACAAACGAGTGTTGATGCTCATTTGCCAGGATAAACTGCTTTGCCTCAAAAAAGAATTTGTGATAATTTTCACTAGTGCACCATAACATTAATCCTGAGATCATAGAACGCGTTAAGGGGACCTTCATAGGTATGATCATATGGCATAAGACTTATGTTATGGCGCACTAGTAAAACTCAATAGAGCATTTATCCATCATGATCCTACTTGTTCTGGTTTCTGAGTTTTTCTATAAGGCCCGAAACCCTCTTCTTGGCTTCGTCCGTGGCCTCTAGATCTCTGCTGATGCTGAGGTCTAGTATATCTCCTTCCCTTGATCCTTCAGGCGTCAGATCCAATGGTATTACAATCTTTGTGTTTTTGCCATCCCTGATCAAGAGGACAGCCATGCCTTCTTCGATCCTGTCAAGAGTCACCTTCATTTGATACCTCTAATTAAGGCGGATGGCATTTTCCACATGGTACATATCCCTTAGCTCTGGCATCCTCAGAACTTGAGAACCAGATCTTGTTTTCGGATTTTATGGCTTTAGCACTTGAACACGTTAGGTAATGATACTTATTAGATTTTGTTGAGCCCACGAACACTCTCTGTGAGGATACTGGCTCTGTTATGTGTGATGAGGAGGATCCGGCAGGGGCTACCGCAGATGAGCTTGATCGAATGGGCTTTGCATATGGAGCCACAGACCTGTTAGTATTATCCGTTTTTTGGGTTGTTACAGAGAACGTCTCCCCGTCAGTGGTTACCTCTATATTACCGTAGAGGTCCGTTCTATAAATCTTTGAGCCTATCTCCTGAAGCTTCTTCAGCGTCTCGGGCTTGGGATGTCCATAGTCGTTACCTTCGCCTACCTCGATAACGCTTATAGATGGCAAGACCTTATTAAGGAAAATCGTGCCTGTTGAGGTGGCGCTCCCATGATGCCCTACTTTTAATATATCGCTCTTTAGGTCATACCCAGAGGCCATGATATTATTCTCAGCCTCGGTTACAGCATCACTCATTAAGAGAAATACGATCTTGTTATATACGACCTTAAGCACGATCGAGCCGGCATTCAAATCCTGGAAATACGCATTTGGTGGTGGAGACAAAACCTCTATTTTAATGGATGGATCGATATCTATTGTCTGCTCTCTTTCAGCTACTTTATATGGTATATTCTTTTGATCTATCAAAGTCAGGAAGCTCTCATAGATTGGAGATGGATGTGCCTGACCGCTATCTAGAACTTGGTCTACTTTAAAATTATTTAGGATTGCACTTAAGCCACCTATATGGTCCGAGTGAGGATGAGTCGCAACAAGGAGATTTATTTCTTTAATTCCATGGTTTTGGAGATATGAGGAGACTCTAGGCCCCATGTCCTGTTCGCCTGAATCTATCAGAACGCTTTTATTATGGCACTGGATTAAAATAGAATCCCCCTGGCCTACATCCAAAAAATGAGCTGTTAGATTTCCATTTGCTATTCCTTGGCAAGCTGCTAGTGGTATTAACACGGCAAATACTATAATCAATGCAAAAAATGGTAGGTAAGTTGAGTTAACTTCTCTCATTTCTCCTTTCTCTTGGGCATACCATGTGACTTCATCTCCGGCCTGAAGACCGGAGTTTGCGCCCTGAATTTTTCTATCTACCGGTACCTAGAGCACACTATTAGCGAATCGGAGGCTTAATTGAATCTGTCGGTTGACGTCCATATCAGTGACTTCCATGTGGCCGGGGTACATGGTCTTTACATCCAACTTGGTCAACCGCTCCACCGATTTTATAAGCTCCGCTGAGTTTCCTCCAAAGAGGTCGGTCCTTCCTATGTTTCCGTCTGGAAAGACAGTATCCCCCGAGAAGAGGGCCTTGGCGTTCTTCTCGTAGAGGCATATGCTTCCAGGGGAGTGGCCTGGAGTCTCCATGACCTCGAGCTTCCACTCACCCAGGTCCAGGACCCTGCCCTCGGCCAGGATGCCATCGGGAATGCACTCGGGGGCCATTCTGCCGAACATGTGGGCCAGGGTCGCCAGGTCGTCTCCCAGGGCCCCGACCTCGTGCCTGTCTATGGCCAGCTTTCCTCCCGTAGCCTCCCTGAGGGCGACGGCAGCCCCGGTGTGATCGTGGTGGCAGTGGGTCAGGACTATCATCTCTATCTTTTTAGGATCAATGTACTTCGCGATGTTCCTCAAGGCGGCCTCGGGGGACATGCCCGCATCCACCAGGATTGGATGCTCGTCCATGACCAAAAAGACGTTGCTATCGTATGGGGCACCGCTAACCTTATGCACTTCGACCATTCAATCAGCCTCTCAAGAAATGTGGCTGTTGCTGTATATTAGCTGATACTATGACCCTGATGGACGAGGCTCGGAGGGGGCAAGTGCCTCCTGTTGTTGAGGCGGTGGCGAAGAGAGAGGGTTTGGATCCTGAGAGGCTCTCAAACCTCGTCGCCTCAGGCACAGTAGTGATACCCAGAAATGCCAGGCGCGAGATAGAGCCCATGGGAGTAGGAGAGCTCTTGACCACCAAGGTCAACGTAAACATAGGCACCTCCCAATCCCTGGATGACCCTGAGGTAGAGGTAGAGAAGGCCTTGGCTGCGGTGGAATCTGGCGCCGACACCATCATGGATCTATCCACGGGCGGCGACCTGACCTATCTTAGACGAAGAATCCTCGCCACCGCCGGCGTTCCCGTGGGCACGGTTCCTATCTACCAGGCGGCGGTAGAGAAGAAGCTGGACTCCCAGGGCCTCTTCAATGCCCTGGAAGAGCAGGCCAAGGATGGCGTGGACTTCGTTACAGTTCACGTCGGCGTAAACAAAAACTCCCTGGAGCGCCTAAGGAAAGATCCGAGGACCATGGGCGTGGTGAGTCGCGGCGGGTCCATCACCATGAAGTATATAGCTGAGACCGGGGAGGAGAACCCCTACTACGCCGAGTACGATTACCTCCTGGAGATTGCCAAGGAGTACGAGCTGACTTTATCCCTGGGCGATGGCCTGCGTCCGGGGTGCATAGAGGATGCTAGCGACCGGGCTAAGTACATGGAATTCATAGTTCTTGGAGAGCTGGTGGACAGGGCAAGGGTTGCGGGAGTTCAGGCCATGGTGGAGGGACCGGGCCACGTGCCCGCGGATGAGATCGAGACGAGCGTGAAGGCCATGAAGTTCCTGACCAAGAGGGCTCCTCTCTACCTACTGGGGCCCCTGGTGACGGACGTGGCTCCAGGCTATGACCATATAACCGCGGCCATGGGCGGGGTCATCGCTGGCATGGCCGGTGCAGACTTCCTCTGCGCTACCACCCCAAGCGAGCACCTGGATCTTCCAACTAAAGAGGACGTCATCGAGGGAACTTACGTCACCCGCATAGCAGCCCACGCCGCTGATCTGACCAAGCCAGGCATCAAGGAGAGGGCAAGGCTCTGGGACATGGGCATGGCCACTGCCAGGGCTGAGCTGGACTGGGACGGCCAGTTCAGGGCGGCCATAAATCCTGCCAGGGCCAGGCAGATTAGGCACAGGCGGGGCGTGGATACCGAGACCTGCACCATGTGCAGCGAGCTTTGCGCCATAAGGCTAGCAAAAGAGGCTAGAGAGCTGGAGAAAAGACGGCATGGAAAGCCTGCAGAATGATTTCTTTTTAAGAGGATTTAATCGATGTCTGTGTAGGTGTAGCTCCTCTTCAAGGCATCGCGATCACTATCGCTTAAGAGACAGCCGCAGGTCTCTTCGTGGGCAAGGGCACAGTTGCAGGGCTCTATGTGGATGGTCACCCTGGTCCCCGAAAAGTGCTGCTTTATGGAATCAGTTATCATGTCTGCGATCCTATGGGACTCGTCTATGGTCATTGTTGGATCCACCCTCATATGGAACTCAACGAACCTCTCTGACCCTGACTTTCGGGTAGCTAGCCGGTGGTAACCTCTAACGGTCGGTGCAAAGGCGGCTATGTGGCTGCAGATGGCCTCCTCCTCCTCATTGGGAAGACTCACGTCCAGGAGATCCCTAGCCGACTCCACCGTCAGGTGGTACGCCGCCCTGATGATGAGCAGCGCTACTGCAATGGCTGCCATGGGATCCACCCACCGAAGATCGATGCTGGGAGCGATGACGCTTCCTGCCAGGATTACAACCAGGCCCAGCATGATCCCTGCCGAGGTGTACACATCGGTGCGCAGGTGCCAGGCATCTGCCTGGAGGGCGATGGAGCCAGTCTCCTTGCCCACCTTGAAGAGCATCTGTGAGACCAGGAGGTTGGCTACAGAGGATATCGCCATCACAGCCACACCAAGACCTGGATGATCCAGAGGCTCGTGATACATGAGCTTCTTCACTGCCTCATAGATGATCCATCCCGCAGCCAGGAAGATGAGGAGAGCCTCGACGGTTCCTGAGACGTTCTCGAACTTGCCGTGGCCATAGGGGTGATCCTTATCGGCTGGAACCCCTGCCTTTTTCACGGCAAAGAGCGCGATCACTGCAGCCAGGAGGTCCACTCCTGAGTGGATAGCCTCGGAGATCACCGACACCGAGCCGATGCTCAGTCCTAGGGAGAGCTTGAGGATCACCAGGATGGTATTGGATGAGACCGAAATGAAGGCAGCCTTTGTCTTCTTTCCGTTGCTCCCTTTGCCCACTTTTACCTGACCTCTTTGCTTCGACTCCAATCCTTTGTCCGGTTCCAGTTCCCTAATTCTCTTCCCGCTCCCAAGTTTTATTTCCTTCCCTTTCGTCAACTGCTAATTTTAGCAATGTAAGAATTTGAAGCTGAGTTTAATCCCACTTCCTCAAGACGGGGGCTGCCGCCGCCAGGAGGGCTTCGAACCCGGGCCGCTGCACGGCCTCCTGCTTTAGTTCGGCCTTGACGGCGTTCAGCTTCGTTTGCAGGTGCCCCTGGGTCAAGCTGCCCTCCTGAAGATGCTGCAAAGCCTTCTGCTCGAGCGGGCCTGCAGCCGAGTTTATGTGCTCTTGAGGGGGGTCCCCTCTGCTATTTGGGAGGAGATCCGAGCTGAGGCAGCTGAGAGCAGCATGAACATTAGCGGGGCAACGATGGTCGACTTTCTCGCATTCATGGGTTCACCTTCAACTTTTAGATTAAGGATTCTAACCCTTCTTTGATGCTAACTTGATGTCATCACGATGCTAATTTGATGCCAATCCTGGTTACTTTTGGATCTGGCCTTCTTTTCCATTCTTTCAATCGCCGATTTCCGGCACCATCAGGGCAGGGACCTTGGCCTGTCTTACCACCTTATCGGCAACGTTTCCCGTGAGGAACTTTTTGAGGCCGCGTTCTACCCTGCCCCTCACCAGAACGCGCCCAGAGGGTTCCTTGGATATCCTCAGAAGCTCAGCGCTTGGATCCCCCTGAAGGATGATCTTCTCAATGGGAACTTGAACCCCCTCAGTCAGATTCTCTACGTGCCCCGTGGCCTTGGAGCCTTCTTCCAGCGTCTCTCTAAGGAGGCTGTCTTTAATGCCCTAGAAGGAGGCGTATCCATGTAGTTGGGCAAGCCTGGTCATATCCACCACGTACACTGCGTCGGCTCTGGTGTCTGATTTACAGGCCGGACAGAATCCCAACCCAGCGGCCTCATCGCTGACCACCGATCCATCGGTGGCAATTATCACATTCTTTATCGCGCCTCTCACCTCAAGGGGTTTAAGTTTCCTGTTTTGCTTTCTGCTCTGTCTCCGATTCAGCTTCCGGTTTTGATTTACTGGAGTCTCCTGGAATAGCTTTCCTATTAAGGCCTAGATTTCCAAGTCCAAGCTCTGACTTTCTCTCAGGCTTTCTATGCCAAGCGTCCTGGAGAGCAGCTTTTCCAAGGTCTCCTTTATCCTTCCTCTCCTGCATGGGTCCGAGAAGACCTCCGGACGGTGGAAGAAGTACATAAGGGCTGCCAGGATAAACTCGGAGGCCTACTCTGAATGCTGGAGGTCAAAGGCGTCTTTCCTGTAGCCTTCCGACAGCACCTCAGTCAGAAGGGGCGCCAGCCTGGCTATGGTCCTCCTTTCCAGGCGCTCGTGGAGAACGACGTTGCTCTCCTCGTGAAGGTAGCTCAGTATGTCTTTCTTGGCGGCGCTGGCTCCTATGATGCTGTTGACCACATCGCTTAGCTTTTTCTCGGAGCTCTCTCTCATGGCGCTCCAGTATTCCCGTGACCTTGTCTTCCAAGACCGCCAGGTCCTCCTCTATCATCGCTTCCAGGACCTCGCCCTTGGAGCCGGAGTAGGAGTAGAAGATGCCCTGGGCCTACGTTGACCTCCTTAACTATATCGCTGACTGTGGTTTCCTCGTAGCCTTTGGCTGTGAAGAGGCGTTCTGCGGCCTCTATAAACTCACTTCTGCGCTTTTCTGGGTCTTTGGAGATCCTCTTTGCCAGGCTCATAACTTGACTGAC
>CAZKWM010000062.1:0-11615 GCA_964556405.1 uncultured Methanotrichaceae archaeon
ATGGGACCATAGATGACTGGGTGGCTGCCAAGAAGCCCACCGAGGCCTCTCCCAAGACACTGCCCAGTGCCACATACATTCCTGCCGTGAACTCCAGTCTCCTGTCCACCTACGACTACGTCAAGAGCGGCGTGGCTCAGATGGTGGATGCCAGGACCGAACTTGAGTACCAGCAGGGGATCATTCTCTCAGCTCAGAACCTTCCTTACGACCAAGTTCTGGATGGAAAGAGGATCAAGAGCGAGGCATCTTTAAAAGAGCTCTTCTTGGGGCTCGACAAGGACAAGCCAGTGGTGGTCTTCACCAACACCGGCGTCAAGGCCTCCCTGGTCTGGTTCACCCTGATTCTTGGAGGATATGATGCCAGGATCTACACCTGGCAGGACTGGCTCAAGAACCAGCCCGTCCTCAACATTAGCCTGGTCGATATCAAGGCGGTGCCAAACCCGGCCAGAACTGGCGATGACGTGAACCTAACCGCGGTCTTCGGAGAGGGCAAGGCACCTTCGGCTTCTATGAGCGTTGAAAGCGCCGGTAACGCTACGGAAAGCGCAGGAAATGGTACGTCAAAGCCCTCTAAGGAGATCAAGCTGACCACCAAGGGTTGCGCTACCTGCGGCTTTGGCTCTCCTCAGAGTTTTGCCAAAATCGACAAGTCCAGCGGCGTGGCCAGGCTAGGGGCCTCGCTCTCCGAAGGCATAGTGGGTTTCAGCTGCTTGGCCATCATCAGGGATTCCAACGGAGGACAGCTGGGCAAGATCGCCTTGAAGCAGGCCTCCGAGGGCAGTGATGTCTACTCCGGCATCTGGAAGGCCAATGTGGTCGGAGGAACCTACGGCGTGACGTTGCAGGCGTCGACCCCAGGGGCCACCAAGAACTTCTCCAATGTCCTTCAGATAGATGTGGTGGGCTCTAGCTAGGCTACCAGCAGCTTTAAGACGCTTGAAGGATATTAGCAGGATCTTAAGCGTGAGATCTTGCCATACCCTCACTTTTATTCTTCTGACGTGCGTAGTTAGCTCTGCTTTTGGTGCTGGTCTCCTGGATGCGAATAAGGCCTCCAGGTGGTTCCAGTCCGAGGTAAGCCCCATGCTCAAGGGGAGCTCTGCTGACGATAGCACTCCGGTCATCTACGGTGGCAGCATCTCCACTCTGGCCATGATGTGCGGCGATCCCAGATCTGATATTAATGCTTATGTCTTCGATCCCTCGGGGGTCAGGACTGTCTACGCCATGGTGGGCAGGCGCATCAATCTTATGCTGGACCTGGACAAAGATAACAGGTACACGGGCTACTGTGGCTCCAACCTTCCGGCTGGCATCTATCCCGTGATCATCATAGCCGTGGATAAAGACGGGAACACCGCCAGAAAGGTGATAGGCAATATCACCATCCAGGATCCAAACGATATGGATGGGGATCACGTCGAGGATACCCTGGACAGGAAGACCTCTGAAGACCAGAAGGTGATAGTCCTCCACGATGGCAATCTGACCTCAGAGCCTGGAGCCAGCAATTTCAAGGTTCTGCCTGGCAGTTCTCTTACGGTTCCAGGAAATAAGATCACAGAGTTGGCCGAGACCGAGGGTGTCAAGGGTGTCTACAAGGACCAGAAGCTCAAGGTCCTGGCGGTTCCTGGAAAGTTCTCCGAGTCCGAGGGGCCGTCCAAGGTGGACGATCCGAGAAAAGGCCACGATCTCAAGGGCGATGGGGTGACCATGGTCCTCATAGATACGGGCGTCGACCCCCACCACGTCGCCTTTCAGGGCGGTAATAAGATCATAGCTTTCAAGGACTTCGTCAACGGCCTGACGGAGCCTTACGATGACAATGGCCACGGCACCCATTGCGCTAGCCTCATCGCAGGAGGGGGCGAGGTGCCGGGGGTGGCGCCCGATGCCAAGCTGGTCGTGGTCAAAGTCATGGACAGGGATGGAGCATGCTACTTATCCGATGCTATAAAGGCACTGGACTGGTGCCTGGAGAACAAGGATAAGTACGGCATAAAGGTCATCTCCTTCAGCGTGGGTGGCGAAGGCCCCTCCGAGGGAAACTCCATCCTGGACGATGCCTGCAACAACGTGGTGGATAAGGGCATCACCATGGTGGTGGCGGCAGGAAACTCGGGACCCTATCCCTCCTCCATAGTCATGCCTGGAGATGCGAGCAAGGTGATCACCGTCGGTGCCATCGATAATAAGGGCGAGATCTTCGAGAAGTCTTCTAGGGGGCCTACGCCCGAGGGCGATGTCAAGCCTGACCTGGTAACTCTGGGGGTGGATGTGATCTCGGCCCTGGCTGGATCTACCAAAGATTATAGTCCCGTCAGCGGCACCTCCATGGCCGTGCCCCAGGTCTCGGGGTCAGCAGCCCTGATACTGGAGGCTGAGCCCGACTTGAAGCCCGCCGACGTCAAGAGAGTCCTGATAAAGACCGCCGATGACCTGGGAGACCCCGAACCCGACAACGTCTACGGATCCGGATCCCTCAATCTTACCAGGGCCCTGGAGGATATGGGCCGCCTGGGGTCCATGGGCGCTGAGCTCAAGGCCGTGGATCTGAGCCGCGCCAGTGCCATGGTGGGAGATCCCGTGGTCATAGAGGCCAGGGCCCACGGGGACGTCAAGGAGGTAAAGTCCGTAGTCCGGGGCCCTGGCGACAGCATGGAGATGTCCATGGATGACTTTGACAACAATGGCACCTATTCCACCTGGCTGGATACCAGCCTTCTTGCGCCCGGAAGCTATGAGATAGAGGTGAATCTGGAGGGGGAGTACGGTGAGGTGGTCTCGCGCAAGGTCCCTTTCCAGCTTCGTCCAAGGTCGTGATTCGATGACGAAGATATGTGACGGCATCTGGAAGGCGATCTCTCACTTTGGCAGAAAAATCGTCCAGGCATGCCTTACTGCATCTCGCTTCGGAAATATAAACGTTATAGTCGGGGACCAGATCTTCATCACCTGCACGGGCTCCATGCTGGATGAGATCGGTGAAGATCAGGTTGGGGCGCCGTGGATCTTGGCTGAATCGTGCTCAAAAGGCGTCATCGCGAGCACTGAGAACTGCGTTCATCGGGCCGTCTACCAGGCGACTTCTGCTGGGGCCATAATTCACACCCATTCTCCTTACGCCGTTGCCATTTCACTCCTGGATGGGGGATCCATAGAGCCTGTGGATGGAGAAGGACTTTACTTTTTGGGGCCTATGCCCATAGTTGCCGGAGGCTTTGGGACCGAGGAACTGGCAAAAAACGTCTCCTCTGCCCTGACAAACCACAGGGCCTGCGTGGCATGGGGCCACGGGTCTTTGCCTCAGGTATGAATTCGATGGAGGCTTATACTGCGGTCAGCATGGCTGAGCACAGCTCTCAGATCAAGTATCTGGTGGATCTTCGGAGAAAGTGAAAGGGCTCATATCCTGCTCTCGAAAGATTTATATCTCAATCTTCTCCCATTCATAAATCGAGCGGGTATTGCTAATTTTGAAATCCACACTGAACCCCCCACTCTCCTACCCGCTCACCTATTTCTTCTGCCGAATTCAGGTTCTTATACGCTGCTTTATTTCCACAGAAGAAATTATCAAAAGATCTATTAATGTTGGGGGCAGGCTATTATCATGCACTCCTCCTTCCAGATAGGTAAGCTCATGGGAATACCTATTCGCCTTCACATAACATTTCTAGTCATCATCCTCTGGGTGGCTCTGGTCTTCGGCACCACTAGCGTACCTCTCTTTGGGAGTGACTATGGCTTTGGAAATGTACAGCCCTCCTCAGTGCGATGGGCATACTCCCTGGCCTTTGCCATACTCCTATTCGTCTGCGTAGGCCTTCACGAGCTGGGCCATTCTTACATAGCCAGGAAGTTCGGCATAGTGATAAGGAGTATAACCCTCTATTTCTTCGGAGGGGTCTCGGCCATGGAGGACATACCAAGGGACCCTCGCCTGGAGCTGCAGATGGCCATAGCAGGGCCCCTGGTCAGCGGCATTTTAGGTATCGTATGTATCGCCGCCTACTACTGGACAGCGACGACGGTGGGAGCCAGAAGCTCCATCTTGGTCCTCCTTTGGACCCTTGGCATAATAAACATAACCCTGATGATCTTCAACCTCATCCCTGCGTTTCCCATGGACGGTGGAAGGGTTCTCAGAGCCTGGTTTGCCGAGCACATGTCCTACATCAAGGCAACCAGCCGTGCTGCAAGCCTTGGAAGGATGTTCGCGGTGATCATGGGAATACTAGGCATTTTTTCCCTGAACATCCTCCTTCTGGTGGTGGCTTTCTTCATCTACATAGGTGCCTCAGATGAGGAGAGGGCGACGGCCATGACAATCTGCCTGGAGGGGATAAAGGTTAGAAACATCATGTCCTCCGACCTTCACACCGTCTCTCCCGATGTCAGCCTTATGGACCTGACGGAGCTTATGTTCATGGATAAGCACAGGGGCTACCCAGTGGTCAAAGACGGTTCCATGGTGGGCATGGTCACAGTGGAGGACGTCAAGAAGGTACCCGTGGATCTGAGGCCCACCACAACGGTTGGAGACGTCATGGCGAGGAAGATTTATACTATAGGGTCAGATGAAGATGCTTCAGCTGCCATGAAGCGCATGGGCGAGTTGGGCATCCGCAGGCTTCCCGTGGTGGATGGCGGGAACCTGATGGGCATCCTCTCCAGGGAGGACCTGGTCAGGGCCATGGAGCTCAGCCACTCCATCTAGAGGTAGGTAATGGATTTGGAAACCAACAGCGATGTAAAAGAGCCGGTCTGCAGCCCGGTTATCCCAGTCACTGGGAACCCGACAATCGGAGGGCTCCACGAAGTAGTGATAGTGGGCACCGCCCACGTCTCGGAGAAGAGCATTCAGGAGGTCACGGTGGCTATAGCGGCGAATAAGCCTAATATCGTGGCCGTGGAGCTTTGCCCTGCTAGGTACAGGGCCCTGACCGGCCAGGAGGAGGCTGAGGAGATCAAGATCTCTGATCTTCTATCCGGGGGCAAGATCTACTTCGTCCTGGTCCAGTGGTTCTTGGCCTATGTCCAGAAGAAGATCGGATCCGAGCTTGGGGTCAAGCCCGGCTCTGAGATGCTGGCGGCTATAGAAGCTGCCAGGAAATCCGGAGCCAGGGTGGCCTTGGTGGACAGGGATGTGGGCATAACCATTCAGAGGTTCTGGTCGGCCATGAGCATCGTGGATAAGATACGGCTCATGGTGTCCATGGTACCAGCGGCTATCGGGGTGGGCGAGGAGTATCTGGACATAGATAACATCACGCAGGAAGATGTGGTCTCCCAGATGATCTCTGAGTTCCGGAAGGTCTCTCCCTCGGCAGCCCAGGTGCTGGTGGATGAGAGAGATGCCTACATCGCCAGAAACCTCTATCAGCTATCCAAGGAGGGCAAGGTCCTAGCGGTGGTTGGTGCCGGTCACAGGGGAGGCATAAGCAAGTACCTGGCCCATCCGGAGTCCATACCGGATATCGAGGATCTGAAGACCAAGCCCAAGAAGAGGATCACCTTTTCCAAGGTCTTTGGAGCTGCAATCACACTGCTCATCATCTTAACTTTTATACTGCTCATCCTATCGGCCGGGTCCAGCCAGAAGATCCTCCTGGCCCTGGGGATCTGGTTCATAGTCACAGGAGGGTTGAGCGCTTTTGGCGTAGTTCTGGCCAGGGGCCATCCGCTATCGGCTATGACCGCCCTAGGGGTGGCATGGATGACCACCCTGAACCCCCTGGTAGCTGCAGGCTGGTTTGCCGGGATGGTGGAGGCCTGGAAACTTAAGCCCACTGTTAGCGATCTGAGGACTATGGCTCAGGCTGAGAGCTTCGACGATATGATGAAAAACAGGTTCTTCAAGGTGATACTGGTGGCTGCCATGGCCAACCTGGGGGCCATGGCAGGCACCTTTGTGGGAATCTATCTCATATGGCAGAGGATGGGGCTCATCAACCCCACTGAGATGATGAGCAATCTGATGCACATGCTCTGATGTACGTGCTCTAGATCTGCCTCTCCTCCTCTATTTTTATCCCCACGTCCTTCATCTTATTGCGCCTGGCGATATTTAGGAGCATGGGCGTCAGGCTTTCGACCATGGATGAGGCGCTCAGAGGTCCGGCATCGAGGGGCCTTAGGTCCTTGATGTTCCTGGCCAGGGCCTTAACAACCTCCTTGGCCTCGGCATCGTCGCCGCAGATCAGGGTATCGCCCTTAAGAACCCTGTTTTTATCCTGGAGGGCCGAGGCGCATATGGTGTGGAAGGCGGAGGCGAGCTTTACGCTATCCGGCAGAAGTCCCTTGGCCTGGATCGCGGCCGAGCCTTCCGCCGGCGGGACGAACTTGAAGAATTTGCCAGAGTATTCCATGGGGACCACAGGCGAGACCACTATCTGCGTTGTATAAGCGTCCTTGAGGTCCAAGGTGACGGAGTTCAGGTGCTCGTAGGGCACGGCCAGGACTATGACCTCCCCGGCTTTTATGGCGCTGGCGTTGTCCATGCCCTGGACCTTGCCTTCTCCTCCCAAAAGGTCCAGGACGCCCTTGGCGCTCTCCAGGGCCTTCTCCGTCTTTCTGGAGCCTATGATCACATCATGGCCAGCTATTGCCCACCTCAGGGCAAAGCCCGTGCCTATGTCCCCTGTACCTCCAACTAGAGCTATCTTCATAGTGGGCAGTAGCTCTTCAGGACTATTTTATGCTTTTGCGCTCATAGAGACCTGAAGAAGTAGGAGACGATTAAATATATGATAAACCCCAGAGCGATTCTCTTAAAGACCCAAAACCTCTTCTCCCCCCAAAATACCGTGACCACGTAGAAGATCCAGGGAGGGGGTGAAGATCAAAATGTGTTGGGCATAGCCCCTGACGGGATCGCTCCCGACCTCGACGTATATCAGGAGGAATGTGGTGGCAGTGATGGGGGGCAGGGTGTTGATGAATACGACCGGGGTGCTGGACCCGTGACTCGCGATATAAGTAGTAATAGTCACTATCGTTCCACCCAGGATGAAGTAGAGGAGGAACCTGCCCTCTGGGCTTGTTATAATATAGATATCGCATGGTATGTCAGCTTAATTTAGAAGGGATGGCACGAGATGCGAAAGGGAGTAGCAATGAAGGGGGTAATAAACGTCACCTCGTGCCGCTCGAGCTGCACTTTGCAGCTACCACTATCATGTATCTTCTCCTTTATTAAGGTTTAGGTGGTGTGCAAATGACGAATTTTTTATAAATTGGTGACCCTACTTGGCTGCCAACATCTCCTTTTCTATGTCAACAATGCCAGCGTCTGTCTTTATGCCGACTCCACTAAAATGAGTCCTGGAGGCCTTCCACCCTGAGGCGCGAAGCCTTTCCACCAAGTCCTGTGTCTTCTTCGGCGTCAGGCCCAATCGATCGCAGATACGATGGTAATCGTAGTACATGGGCAGCTCCACCTCCGAGGCGCAGGCCTCCAGAAGGTTTCTGGCTCTCCTCACCAACATGGCCGGCGCGATTCTTCCAACCAGGCTCTTATCCTGGATCTTTCCGAGCCAGAGTGGGCCTGCCATATGCGTCCTGGAGCCGCAGGCGCTGCAAATTTCGCCAGGCTTCGGCTCCCTCATGGTCCAAAATCCGCCACAGGTCTGGCAGCTCTCCACGTATCCCATCTCCTCCAGGGTCCTGTTGGCGATATCGGCGCCCTTGATCACCTTAATGTAGGCCCTGACATAATGGTCCGTGGCGTGGGTGAGGAGGGCCTCCATCCCTTTATCCCGGCGTGCCAGTTCTCTGGCCGCTAGCCCCAATAGAATCCTTGCTCCCATCTCATGATGGTAATCGGTCCTTATGGGCACGGCCATGTACTTTCTGACGCCGCTTTGGAAATGAGCGCCGCAGAGCGGGGCGGTGTCGGTGGCAGTGATGAAGAGGAAATCCCTGACCGATCTAGCCGCGGCAGAGATGAAAGGCGAGGGCGAGCCGAAGGGGTCCAGGTCCACGACCTGGAAGTGCCTCTGGTGAAGAAGGACATTGGCATTGCAGCAGTAAACATCGCAGTTCGTCAGATTATTCCTATCAACATTTCTGACAATGCAGTCACAGGCCTCGGGGCTCATATCGTTTAACATCACTTTGTCTACGCGGCCCTCCTTGGCAGCCCTCAGACCCCTGATGCCGCTGGCCGAGAGAGCATCGAGGTATTCTGAGATAGAAAGGGCCTTCAACACCTGGATGCCTATGTCCCTGTTGAGGATCATCCTGGGGTTGTAGAAGACGCCTTCCTCAACCTCGAATTCGACCTCTCCTTCTCTGTGAAGCACCATCCTATGGGAGGATCTCCGCCTGGGATATAAAAGTCAATCCGTGGCCACCGTGGATGTCGTGAAGTATGCTCTTCAGGCCGCTTAAGACCTCGTTAAGCTGGCTACATATCCACTGTCCTACCTCCGGCCTTCCTCCGGGTGCCAGATCCTCCAGGGATATGGGCTCAGTCCTGGTCTCGAGCTGGAACATCTCAACCCAGTTCTGGGAGAGATAATACAGGCTCTTTCCCCGCATCATCTGGAAGGCCGAGGCCCAGGCTATGGGCACGGCCCTTATGCTATAGCCCCCTCCACCAAGGGCAAGGAGCCTGCCTTCTGCATATTTATCTGCGAGATCTATTATGCTTTTTACGAGGGAAGAGTAACCCTGGAGGCTGAGCCTCAAGCTGGTCAGAGGATCTGAGTAGTGGGTATCCACGCCTATCTGGGCCACCACTGCCTCGGGCTTGAACCAGGAGACGAGAGCAGGGGCGATCTCACCGAAGGCGCAAAGATAAGCTTCATCTCCAGAGTACCTGGGCATGGGCATGTTTACGGTGTAGCCCCTGCCGGGGCCAGAGCCCACCTCCTCTATGAAGCCGGTGCCCGGAAAGAGATACTTTCCTGATTCATGCATTGATATCTTGAGGACCATTGGGTCCTGGTAAAAAATGTCCTGGACGCCATCAGCATGATGGGCATCGATGTCGATATACAAAACCCTCTGAAACTTCTTCTTCAGGGTATGGATGGCTAGGGCGGGGTCGTTGAAGACGCAGAAACCCCCAGCCTTGGAGGGGAAGGCGTGGTGGAGCCCTCCACCCAGGTTGAAAGCCTTAGTACTATCGCCAGAGATCATGGCCTCCGCGGCCTGGATGCTTCCGCCTGCGATGAGCCTGGAGGCATCGTAAATGCCATTGAATACCGGGGTATCCATATCTCCCAGGCCGAAGGATAAATTGGGCCTCTCTGCCTTCACAGCCTCAATATAATCCTTGGTGTGGACAGAGATGAGATCAGCCTCGCTACAGATGCTCGGCTTTACCCACCTGACGTCATCGCCGTCCCTGCAGCCCAGATCCTCCATGAGCTTGAAGGCCAGCATGGTGCGCTCGGGCCTCAGGGGATGATCGGGGCCAAAATCGTACCGGGCATAGTCCTCGGAGTAGTATAGGTCTATCATTTGTAGCCTTTTTCCAGAAGCCCCTCTGACCAGTAGTTATCGCACTTGGGGCAATAATAAATGGTCTCCACCACTATCTTCTTCCAACGGTCTGCATCAAGGGCCTTTCTAAGCTCCTTGGGCTCGCACTCGCTGCCACATTTTGGGCAGAAGGGGACGAACTGCTCTTCCAGAACTACATCATCGTCCATCGTCTTCTCCTGGTGGCAGGTTTAAATCCTGAAGCAAAAAAGTTATCGGTATCAGGAGGGCATGACGCCTGCCAGGATACACGCTAACAGAAATCCCAATAGAGCACCGCCGTTGAGGAAGGGAAGCCCAGCCTGGGGCTTATCTCTGGAGGTGGTCATGAGGGCCAGAAATCCCAGGTAGGTGCCGAGCATGGCCCCCATGGCAGGAACATTTACTCCTAGGATCCCTGGGGCCTGGAGGGACCAGCTGGCGGATATTACCAGGATGGTGGGAATGATGGCGTCTCCCATGCCCAAGAAGAACGCTCCTCTGCCTTCGCCCTTCTCCCTATCAAAAATCATAGGCTGATCATGGACGAAGCTGTACTCCCTGGTCCTTGGAACCACGAAGAGAAGGGGGGCCTTGATATTTATCACCCCTTCCGCCAGGGCCACCATGTGCTTGGTCTTGTAGACGGATATGGCATCATAGACGGCCAGGACCACTAAGAGCAGTATGGCGGGTACCGTGGTCAGGCTTATGCCAAAGAGGGCGCTTATGCCTGCGCATATCAGAATCCCTATGGTGTCTATCACATACCACTCCGGATAATAGTGAAGCACGAGTATCAGAATTCCGGTGATGAAGATTGCAGGCACTATCCCCAGAAAGACGCTCAGGACGTAGAGGATGCTTGAGGCCACCGATATGAGAACAAAGCCGCTCACCAGCCAGCCCCTTTTAAGCCTCATAGCCAGCAGAAGGACGCCGGTGATGATTATGATCATGACTATGTAGATCAGGGGGTCGGTGGGAGAGGAGGGGTTCTCAAAGACCCTGGCATCGCTGGCGGTGAAGCTGGGCGTGAGCACCAGGGCCAGGACCTGGACTGCTATCACGAAGGCCAGCATAAAAAGCATGGGCGTGGTGACCGAATCATCTGCCATTAACAAAATAATTGGAGGCCGCAGCTTAAATAACCCTGCGGCTCTCATCCAAAAGCTCTAAGTAAGATTTTCTTATGGGCTCTCCGAGGCCCATGTCCTGTAGAACCTTGAGAATCTGATCCCTCTTGTCCTCCCATCCATCCAGGGCTGAGACTTCTATCTCCAGAAAGGACCCAAGCCCTTCGACCTCGTCCAGGGCGAAGGTCACCTCTCCCAGGACGTACTTGGCCCTGGTCTTTCTGACCTCGCCTGAGGGCGTGAAGCCCAGAGCAACCAGGATCTGCTTTAAGACCTCGGGGTCATGGATATCGGTCTTCAGCTCCAGCCTGCTCTTGGTGGAGGAGTCCAGCTTCCTGCCCTTGTAGGTCAGGTTGGCCTTGCCATCCTTGACCCTGATCCTCAAGGCCTCGTCCGTCCGGCGAAAATCCTTGTCGGGGGCGTTGAAGTAGAGATCCTGGTGGTGCTCGGCTGCCAGGAACCTGGCTCCGAGGGCTTTCACCTTCTCCATGGTGCCCGGGGCAGCCCTGGCCTTGACCTCAACCTCACTCATTTCTTCACCTCTTTACCAGGACTGTGGCCCCTCCGACCTTCAGGAGGTCCACGGCGGAGCCCGAGGAGAGGGTCTGGGACAGGACATCGACCGCCTCAGAGGGTATCTCAACGGGCGTTCCATCCATGTTGACCTTAATAGTAGTCTCTGAGGCCTTCTGGGATGCCACATCGGCAGGGTCCATGGAATTCAGGGCCTTGATGATCTTTCCTGCCTCACCTTTGAATTTTGGACCAAGGATCTTCATGGAGGGCTTGACCCCGGTGGGCCTGGTCTCTATCTCCGGGCTTCCGGTCATGGATTGCACAGGCGAGTTGGCGACGCCCTGAAGATCGGTCGTCTCCAGCTTCTCTCCCGAGTAGACGATGATCCCGGGCAGAGGGAAGTTCAGGGCCAGGCCCTTCTCTGCCTTATACCTCCTGATAGCGGCAGCCACGTCTTTGATGGTGGCACCGGAGGTATTGGCCTCG
>CAZKWM010000063.1:0-11605 GCA_964556405.1 uncultured Methanotrichaceae archaeon
TCGCCTCCAGCCTCATGTACGAGGTCGAGCACGAAGCCCAGCCCAAGCTCTTCTCCAGCATACCCGCAGCCATGTGGTGGGGGGTGATCACCCTGACCACGATAGGATACGGGGACATGTACCCCGTAACTCCTCTGGGACGGGCCATAGCCTCCATCATCGCCTTCATGGGAATTCTAATGCTGGCCCTGCCCACTGCTATCTTCGCCTCCGGGTTCATGGAGGTCCTGGAAGATAAAAAGAAGCGGGTGAGATGCCCTCACTGCGGAAGGTACCTAGAGGAGGAGGCTGGGACGGAGGCACATGACGCCGAGGTGAAGACCTCTGAAGCCGGAGGGAAGGTAGTCAGAAGCCTAAGTAAAGGCGCCTGAGGCTAAAGTGGAAGTTGTAATGCCTGGAGATAAAAAAAATAGCCATGCCCTTAGCCCTAGTCTGCTACTTCTTAGGTACTGGAAACACCTTCAGGGCCGCCTACTTGATTGGAAATCTCCTCAAGGATGCGGGCTATGAAATTCAGAGTAGAAGCATCGAGCATGGCCCTACCACCGGCTCCTTCGATCTGGAGGTCTTTGCATTTCCAGTCTATTCCTTTGCCCCTCCTGCGGCCATGATTAGATACATCAAAGCCCTGCCCAAAGCCAATTCAAGGGCTGCGATCCTGGCGATCCATGGGGAGCCTCCAATCCGCCCCATGCTACCTGGCTGCGGTCTACCTCCTGGACCAGGGCCTGGCTTGGCAGGATCCACACGGTTCAGCTATACCAGGGGCTTCAGACGTTACCTGGCCCCGGGATACTACCCTTCTGATGGCCGCTCAGTAGAAGTAGAAAAAGGCGTTTAAATTCTTAAAAAGCCAGAAAAAAGCTCCTTAAGAGAAAGCTCCTCAGGGACTGGAACTTGGAGTTCGAGGAGACTTTGGTTTTGATGTATTCAGCTTCATGCATACCATGTTGTACTATTTGTTCAAGGGGTTTGACCAGACTACGCTGGAGTCGATCCTGGGCGCAGGCAGCTTGGATACGGCATTGAAGCTGATCAGAGATATGTAGACTTTGCTGTTCTTGGCCATGATATAGCTCATATTCATCGAGGGTTCGGCGAAGATCACCTTATCATTGCGATCTGTGCCTCATGTAATAAGTGAACCAGTTATTGGAACTGGTCGCATCCAGGATCATGGAATTGCCGCCCATAACCTTAGGCAGCTCATTGGCATAAGCGCACCAGGGGCTCTCCCGCAGGCCAGTCAA
This sequence comes from uncultured Methanotrichaceae archaeon, assembly GCA_964556405.1. Classification (GTDB taxonomy): domain Archaea; phylum Halobacteriota; class Methanosarcinia; order Methanotrichales; family Methanotrichaceae; genus UBA114. The sequence goes on from CAZKWM010000063.1 coordinate 1,251, forward strand.
GGCGTTGAAGCCAGTGAGGGCAAAGGCCGAAAGAGAAGATGACACCCAGGGCCAAAGTAGCCTTCAACGCCCCCCTGGTGCACTTACCATTGGTTAAATAGCCCACGGCTACGAAATAGACCAGGAGAGGTGAAGGAAATCCCAGCGCTCTACGTTCCAGGACTCGTAGAGGGACATATGGCTCAGAAGAAAGAGGAAGGGCGCACATGGTCTTAGCTTTAAAGGATAGACTCCCGACGAATAGGAAAACTACCAGCACCAGAAGGATGGCTCCAAGGGCATAGGCCCTGGGTATCAGATTTACGAAATCGGAGTAGCGAAGGACGAAGGCCGATACAAAGCCCTAGTAGATCAGATCGATCTGCTCTGGGGGGATTCTGCCCGTGGAGAAGTACTAGATGTTGCCATCCAGGGTGATCAGGAGAAAGGTGAAGCCCGGGCTCAAGAGGAGGAAGTGGCTAGCTAAAGCCCCCATCTGGCGATCGCCCGTCTCCCTGGAGACGAGATTGTAGGAGCCAAAGACCAGCATGAGTTAGAATAGGGTCATAAGAAGCCGGAAGGAGTTGACGGAATCGACGCCCAGGGCGTAGGGGATCGAGGCCAGGATGGATATCAGGAAGTGGGTAGCCCTTTCGTCATTCCATAGAATTTCCCTCGTCTGACTGGCCATCCTCACCGCGGTATCCCAATCGTAGATATAGTTGAGGGTCACGAAGAAGGCCACGTAGAATAGGGTGACTGCCCCCAGGGCTGCTTCCAGCCAGACGTCCTCCTCCTTCAGCAGATCATTCAAGGACTTCAACCGAACTTCATCTCAGAACCATGCCCAATATCATCATCTTTAGTCGATAGTTAGTTTAGAGGCGTTAGAATAGCATAAATGTAACTTTCGGTTGCATACATAGCCCCTTGATCATGATGAAGGTTGGCCCCAGATATAAACTCTAAGAACTAATGATAAGTGGGGAAAGGTTCTATACTATATATACTATCGATCTCCACCGCTGGGCCATAGCGCAATCCTTGCCCTATTGGTACCATCAAAAGGCAAAGATTTAATCTAGGAAGTGACTGAGAGATGGAGCACGCCGCCCATCTTATCCACGCAGAGGCCGGGTATGCTTTGGGAAGGGCTAAATAGAAAGGGCTGCATAACGTTGTTCAGGTTCTACTGAGGTGATGAGGTTTGGCTGAAAAAAAATATTACGTCCTCTCTGATCTGCCCTATGCCTACAATGCACTAGAGCCCTACATATCCGAGCAGACCCTGAGGCTTCACCACGACAAACACCATGCGGCCTATGTCAACAACGCTAACAACGACTTAAAGAAGCTGGAGGCTGCCCGCCAGGGTGATACGGAGCTGGACATGAAGGCCCTCTTGAAAGACCTGTCCTTCAACATCGGTGGACTTGTCCTCCACGATCTCTTCTGGGATAACATGGCCGCCCCCACCCAGGCCAAGAAGGCTCCTTCCGGGGCCCTGGCTGATGTGATAAATGGCGAGTTCGGAAGCTTCGATAGGTTCAAGAAGAAGTTCACCCAGGTGGCCAACAGCACCGAAGGATCGGGGTGGGCGGCCTTGAGCTTCTGCAAGAAGACCTGGAGGCCCATCATCATGCAGGTAGAGAAGCACAACGTCAACGTCTACCCTACATTCAAGATCATCATGGTCCTGGACGTCTGGGAGCACGCCTACTACGTGGACTATAAGAACGAGAGGGCCAAGTTCGTGGATGCCTTCTGGAACATAGTCAACTGGGATAAGGTGAATGAGAGGCTGGAGAGGGTGATGAAAGAGGACAAGCAGGCCTGATCTCCTGCCGTAAGCTTTCATCATCAACTGGTAATCTTTTTTTTTGAATTTTTTAAATACAATTCTATGAGGACCAACAATTCAGCCTAAAACTGATCTCTCTGAGGGCTAAGGATTGCCTCACGATCTCAAGATACGGCATTTACATCCGTTTAATCGCTGCAGCCTGCGGCTTGTAGGCTGAAAACCTATAGAAGCCGCTGATAAACCATAAAAAAGAGCGAAAAGTTTTGTTTAATTGCTATGTTTTGAGAAGGGCAAAGGTGACAAGAGAGAGCCACTGGCCTTCGGCTCGGGTTCAGCGCTGCTGAACTGGAAAGATCCCATGATAGCCCTGGCACCATCCTCGAACTGGGTATAGCTCTCCTCAGGGGCGTAGTAGGACAGCACATAGGCCTTGTCGCCCTGTACCGCGCACTGCAGAAGGATCTCGTAAGGCGCGCCGCTATCGTCCAACGTGTAGAGGATCTCCTTTCCGTAGAGGCTGGATACAGTGATATTCCTCTTGGAAAGAAGCTTGAAGCTCTTACAGACGCTCTTGAGGTTGAAGGTGATGGCACTGGTGTAATTATCCAGGGTGATCTGCTGGTCGGATGGAAGGGACTCCATCTGCACCGTCACGTAGCTGGTCTGATTATCGGCGTCCCCTCCCGGAGCCAGGAATCCCACCACCATTCCCAGGTCATTGGCACCGGGCTCTTTAGAGAGCCATCCCAGGGGATAGCTCATGGTAAACCCATAGGTCGAGTTCTCATAAGCTTCCGTGCCTGAGCTCTCGTAGACGTTGGAGCCCGACTCGATGGAAATGGTCAGAGCCCCCCCGGCAGTATCCACAGAACTGCCCTGAATAACATCGGCATCGCCACAGGCGGCTGAGGTGGTAGGCAATGCAGGAGAGGATTGGGCTGAGACGCAGGCCAAGATTAGGCAGACGGAGATCGCACCCAGGACCGCCAGTTTAAAGGTTCTTACAATAGGCATAGTGATCGTATATGATGGTAAAACGCCGGCCTTAAGCATTTCCTACTTAACGCCAGGTAAGATAGCATCAAGGTAGCCAAATGATAAACGATGCCTTAAAAATTGATAGAAAATGGATAGCACTCTTCATCGCCATAACCTTCGGTCTGACCACGGCAGCCTCAGCCATCGCCTGGTCCAGGGTTTCCAGGCCTGGCAGCCGTCACCCTAACGGTAGCCACCCCGACCAACTACATACCGGCCTTCGGTGAGGATTTCAGGTGAATGGGCTATCTTTTGCCAAGATTTATGCCACTAGGTGAGAAAAAATCCTGGCGATCTCAGGGGTGATCTGGGGCCTCTGGCACGCCCCCCTCATATTGCTCCTGGGATTCCACTACCCCGATAGGAGGCTCCAAGGGCTGCTGCTCTTTGCGGCCATTGCTACCCTCCTCGGCATCTATATAGGTTACCTGAGGCTGAGTTCGAGAAGCGTTCTTTTAGCCTCCTTCGCCCACGGCCTCTTCAACTCCCAGTTCTACGGCGCCTGGGTAGTGGCCTTTCCTGATGTGGTCCCCCTGCGGGTAGGGATGAACGGCGTCACTGGAGTTCTGGCGCATCTTTTGCTGGCTACCTGGGTCTGGACCTTTAGGCTTGGAGGAAGGAAAACGGGAAAGACCTTGAGTGCTGAGAGTAGATCACGATGATTAGAATACTAGCGATCTATACACAAGCTCTTCCTTAAGCATTCCCCGACAATCCTCGCGCTCCGCGATAGAATCTGGCGTGTCAATCTGCATCGCAAATTACTACGATAAGGGGGCAATACTACCGCACATCAGTTCATTTTGATGATTGGTTCAGGTTAAATCCTGGGAGCCTATGGATAGGTCAGAAGGCCAAGTTTGTCATAACGCTAATCTGGAAGACGACGCTATAATAATTAGCGACGAAATATAATCAGAATGAATAAAATGGATATAATCGTTAAGTATATTTATACCGTTGATTAGACGAAGAAAGGTGCCAAGACAAGGACCACCATAATCAGAAACGATCCTATAATCTGCAGTCGAATATCGATATCCGTGAGGGAAGAAACTCCAGTAAAAGCTAATAAATCACTTTCGCCACTCTCAGGGCAGGATTTAATACCTTCGAAGCTAATTATCCGAGCGTAATGCTTTATTACTATGAGAAGAGAGTTGGATTAAAATTTTATGATAGTCTTGAATTAACCAAGGTTATTATGTATAGAAGTGAATGAGGAGATGCAGGCATTACATCTTAGAGGGGATGGGTGTTGAGTTCCAGAATCATTCAGCAGACTCTTGAGGGTCTATCAGTCTCCGCCATGCCTAGGGTCAGGACTACTGACGGGCATCTCATGGACTGGGACAGGGAGTCCATAGTCAAGCAGCTCATGAAGGAGACCAAGCTCTCGGAGCAGTTCTACAAGGTCCCAAGCATCAGCGAGAAGGAGGCCAAGGAGATAGCCAGGGAGGTGGAGAGGAGAATACGGTGGATGAACGTGAAGTACCTCAGCGGCCCCCTGGTCAGAGAGATCATGAATGTGGTGCTCCTGGAGAGGCACCATGTGGAGTGGAGGAATATCTGTACCCGCGTGGGAACGCCGGTCTTCGATGCCCACCTCATCGATATAGGCAACGGCTTTGAGGCCAGAGAGAACGCCAATCTCCAGGAGAATGCTGAGACCAGCCATAAGAAGAAGGCGGACAAAATCAGCAAAGAGCAATATTTATTACTTTTGCCACCATATCTTGCCGATCATCACCTGGCAGGGGACCTCCATATCCACGATTTGGAATATTTCGGCACTCGTCCTTTCTGTCAGGATTGGGACCTCAGGTATTTCTTCTACTATGGCCTGATGCCTGATGGTCTGGGAACCAAGGCCAGCGTCGCAGGTCCAGCCAAAAAGCCCGAGGTGGCCATCCTCCACGCCGTGAAGGCCCTGGGCAGCGCCCAGACCAACTTCGCCGGTGGCCAGGGATTCTACAACTTCCTCACCTTCATAGCCCCCTACTTCGAGGGCCTGGAGTACGACGAGATAAAGCAGCTCATGCAGATGTTCGTCTATGAGATGACCCAGATGATGGTGGCCAGAGGCGGCCAGCTGGTCTTCTCCTCTGTCCAGCTAACCCCGGGCATCCCTAAATTGTGGCGCGACAAGCCTGCCGTCTACTTGGGCAAGGTGTGGGATGGGAAGGCTACGCCCCTCAGGACCTACGGCCGTTTTGAGCGTGAGGTCAGGCTAGCCTTTAAGGCCCTGATGGAGGTCATGTTGGCAGGGGATCACTGGGGCAAGCCCTTCAACTTCCCCAAGCCGGAGATTAGCCTTGAGCCCGACTTCATGAAGGAGGATGAGGAGTTCAACCAAGCCCATCCCGACCTGCCTACCTACCAAGACCTTTACCTCCTCACCTTCAAGCTTGCAGCGGAGTACGGGACCCCTTACTTTGACAACCAACTGCCTGCCTACAGGGGCGCAGGCAACGGAATATCATGTTACCAATGTTGTGCCTACCAATTTGCCGCTACTTTTGACAGCGACGATCAGTTCATGGAAAAATTGTACTTCAAAGACGGCAAGCACTTCTCCATGGGCTCCTGGCAGGTCGTCTCTCTGAACTGTCCCCGGGCCGCCTACCTAGCCAGGGGCGACGACGACCTTCTCTTCGAGTACCTCAGGGGCCTCATGGACATTAGCGTAGAGATCTTCAAGGTCAAGAGAGAGTGGATGAACCGGATCATAGAGAGCAGAAGAATGCCCTTTGCCACCCAGCGCCCCAGGGACCCGGCCACCAATGAGCACGGCTCCCAGGCGGTTGATTTGGAAAGCCTGGTCTACACTATAGGCGTGGTGGGGGTCAATGAAATGGTCCAGTTTCACACTGGCCACGCGATGCACGAGTCCAAGGAGGCCTGGAAGCTGGCGGTTAGGGCCATGACAGAGATGGAGCTCTACGCCAAAAAACTGAGTGAAACCCATGGCATGACCATCGCCCTGGCCAGGACCCCAGCCGAGACCACCGCCCAGAGGTTCGCGGTCTCGGACCTCATCCACGAGGAGTTCAGGGATTGCGCAGAGAAGGTGGTCAAGGGAGACCTAGAGGCGGCAAAGAAGAAACTCCAGCGGACAAGAGATCTGCCGATCTACTACACCAATGGCACCCACCTGCCGCCGGGGGCCGATGTGCCTATCTTCGAGAGGGCCAAGCTCGAGCATGTCTTCTTCCCCATAGTGGATGGCGGAAACATATTCCACGTGTTCCTGGGCGAATCTTCACCGGATCCTAAGGGTCTCATGGACTTCGGCATGCGCCTGGCCAAGACCACCCAGATAGGGTACTTCACCTTCACCAGGGACATGACGGTGTGCCTGAGCTGCTACAAGGTCTCCTCAGGGCTGAAAGAGGAGTGCCCGAGCTGCGACTCCCCTGACGTAGAGCACATAAGCAGGATCACGGGATACCTCCAGGCTGTGAGCGGCTGGAACAACGCCAAGAGACAGGAGCTTAAGGATAGGAAGCGTTACGACGACCTGACATAGGCCGTCGAAAGGTATATATCGGGCCTGCCTATCATATCGGGCCTGCCTATCTGGTTTAAGGCTAGCCAGTGAGGCAATTTAGGAGGAGTAAAATGCCAGCAACAATCAATAAGGACGAGTGTGTCGGATGCGGAACCTGTGTTGAGGAGTGCCCCAGCGAAGCCATAACCATGGCAGACGACATCGCTCAGGTTGATGCCGATAAGTGCAACGAGTGCAAGACCTGCGTAGAGGCCTGCCCATCCTCGGCCATCAGCGTAGAGTAACTGCACATCCCAAAGAGACTGCAACTTTTTTATTTTATTCCATTTCCCAGCATGTCGATATCAGGTTTCCACAGGTATTCTGGTATATAAAGGCGGTTTTTGCCCAGGCCCCACGCTTCAGGGCTTATCCGAAAGGGTATCGTAAAGGGCATCCCAGTCCAGGGTGGTGGCGACGCATCCTGCCTGGGAGAGGGGGACCCCCATGGCGGGTATGTCGTAGCTGTGGCACATGGCCAGACCCTGCTTTATCTCCATCGGGCATCCTACACCGATGATGGCCCTGGGCTTGTACTTCTTGATGATCCTCTTGATGAAGCTGGAGCCAGGGACTATGAAGAATTTGTAACCAAGATCCTCGGCGGTCTTCTTGGCCTCGCCTACACGGCAGCGCCCGCAACCGATGCACTTTATGCCCTCGGGAGTGAGCTTGGCCGGGCACTCGGTGGACCTCACGCACTGGGGCATGAAGATGAACCTCTCGCCCCTGGAAATTCTGGCGAATTTCTTTTTATTAATGTAATTTCCTAGGCGTATACCCACATCATCGACTATGGCATCGTCCGCCCTGGCGACCCAGAAGAGGGACTTTATGGTGTTCTCCAGGGTGCTTATGCCTATGAGCATGAGCCTGGCTGCAAAGAAGTGGCCGGTCTTGAAGGAGTAGAGGATCATGAAGGTTGCAATCACTGAGAGGATAAGCACTAATAGGGCCAGAAAGATCACGGATTCTCCAATAAGGTAGAAGAGGGAGCCAAGGTAGATATCTAGCATGGAGCAGGAAGGTGATAAGCCGCACCATACTTATAATTTATCCTCCATACTCCAAGCCGTCCTGAGGATCGGCCGGGCCGCCTTTTGCGCAATCTTTTTATCCCATGGGGCAGTGAGTTTTATGCCTTCGCGTTTATGAGATGAATGAGGATTAGTAATGGCTAAGATGCACAGCAGAAAGAAGGGATCTTCCAGATCCAGGCCGCCTATGGTACAAAAGATTCCCGATTGGTGCGACACCAGCAAGGAAGAGCTGGGTAAGACCATCATGAAGCTACACGACCAGGGCATGCCCACCAACCGGATAGGCATGACCCTGAGGGATCAGTACGGAGTGCCCAGCGTCAGCCCCATTCTAGGGGTCAAGCTCGGCAGATACCTGAAGGATAATGGCGCCCAGCCCCAGATCCCAGAGGATCTGAGCAACCTCATGCGGAGGGCCCTGAACCTCAGGAGACACCTGAGGACCAATGCCAAGGACGTCCACAACAAGAGGGGCCTGCAGCTTATAGAGAGCAAGATCAGAAGGCTGGTCAGGTACTACCATGGCGCTGGCAGGCTTGCCCCTGGCTGGGAGTACAGGCCAGAGACCGCCGAGATCGCAGTCTCATGAAAAGGCTTGAGAAAGTCGCAGAAGAGATAGCCAAGTCGATTTTGCGTTGCGAGAGCCTTCGGGTGGTGTCCCACAACGATGCCGACGGGATCACCTCCGCAGGCCTCATCTGCAATGCCCTTCAAAGGGCAGGAATACCTTTTCATGCCACCCTCGTCAACAGGCTGGATGGGGGCCTGGTAGATACTCTGGAGGCTCCTGTAATCATGTGCGATATGGGTAGCGGAAAGCCCGAGCTCGTATCCAGGCTAAAGGGAGAGGTCTTCGTCCTGGACCACCACAGGCCGGTGGGCGAGCTTTCCTGTCCCCACTTGAACCCCCACAACTTCGGCATAGACGGGGCCTTCGAGCTTTCAGCCTCGGGCACGGTCTATTCCGTGGTGAGAAAGATGGGGAATAACGTCGACCTGGCTGGCCTTGCCCTGGTAGGGGCCATGGGAGACCGCCAGGCTATGATTGGACCCAATAAGGCCATCCTGGAGGAAGCTAAAGAGGCCGGGACCGTGGAGGTCAAGGCCGGCCTCAAGGTGGCCGAGGACGGACCGGTGGAAGAGGTCTTTGAAAGGTCCATAGAGCCCCTCCTGGATTTCACCGGAGATCCGGAAAAGACCAGGGAGTTTTTGGAGCAGGTGAAGGTCAAGGGAGATGTAAAGAGCTTGAACATCCAGGACCTGTCCAGGCTCTCCACTGCCCTGATACTGAAAATGCTCACCCAGGGCAGCTTCTCTGCCGAATCCGTTGTTGGCGAGGTCATAAGGCTGAAGAAGGAAGTGGTAGAAAATTCCCTGGAGATGGTACAGCTCTTAAACGCCTGCGGAAATAGGGATGTTCCAGGCCTGGGCCTCACCCTCTGCCTGAGGGATAAGAGCGCTCTCCCCGTGGCCAAGGAGATGGCTGCGGAGTACAAGAGAAATATCATCCATGAGATCAGGATATTGAAGGAGAAACACCAGGAGCTTAAGAACATAAGGTACCTGAAGATGGAGGGCATGGAGGCAGGAGCCGTGGTGACTGGCCTAGGCATCAGATACCTCTTCACCGATATGCCCCTCATAACCCTCAACCATAAAGAAGGTATAATCAAGATCTCGGCCAGGGGAAATAAACCCCTGATAGCCAGAGGCCTCGATCTCTCATTTGCCTTGAGAAAGGCTGCCGAGTCGGTTGGGGGCGTTGGAGGAGGGCACACCGTGGCCAGCGGTGCATCCATTCCACCAGGCACCGAGGAAAAGTTCCTGTGCTGCGTGGATGAGATCGTGGGTGAGCAGCTCGGAGCTTCTGAGAAGGCCGCTGTGGGAACTGTCGGATGGAGCAAGGCTTGATTAAAGCAAGGCTAACCCTTTACGGCGAGGGCGCTGCAGATGTGGCAAGGGCCCTCCAGCCGGACAACCTGCCCAATATGGACCTCAGGACTGATGGAGACTGCCTTATCTTTGAGTTCTGCACAGAGAAGATAGGGACGCTGCTCTCCACCGCCGATGATATTCTCATGAATCTGAAAGTTGCCGAAGAGATCCTACAGACTTCAAAGGACTAATCCAGTGTATTCCCCGTTTCTTGTATCAGCATAATTCTACTCAGCACTGCCGCTCAAATAAAATGGCCAAGGAGGGCAAGCTTCGCAGAAGATACTAAAGTAATCCTAGATTATAGAAAAGCATGCAGAAGACCCATGAAGAGAAGGGGGGTCAGCTACCCTAGCTCTGATGTTTCTAGTTGCAACGGCATTTGCTGGTCCAGAGAAGCCACAGCAAGTACACGCAAACTCATCCCTGTTAGGACGGTTAGATCGGGATATACAATGGCAGATCGGGCATTCCTGAGAGGTAAAGGTATCGGCAAGATCCACAAAGACCAGAGGTATGCCAGCTATGGTTGCCTTGTAGGTCACGAACTCTCTAAGCTGTCCGAAGCTCCAGGATGCACGGTCACGCCTCTGAGGCTTAGGTCTGTGACCCAAACTACAGCTATATCTCTCAAGGTCTGCTTTAGCATTCTATCTCAGTGCTCATATAGTTAACTCCATGGGTATCGTTCAGTGACATTTTTCATGAAATATGTGTATTATGTCACCGAACAGACGGCCCGAGAAGGGGCATACTGACCGCTTCTGAAAGATAATAATATCCTTATCAATACATTATTAGTTATCTATTCTCATCCGCTTCCTTCTCAAGCCCCTGTAAAAATGGCTTGATGCTATTGATTTCCTGCCAAGCTTCTTATCCTCATAGGTCCTATGGTCTGCCTATGGCAGGGATCTTCGAGCAGCTTATAAAGTCTAAAAATCAGGTCCTTTTTGTGAAACCAGCGCTTCCGGCCTGTAGATACAAGGGTCCAGGCGCTTCAGGCTGC
>CAZKWM010000064.1:0-11592 GCA_964556405.1 uncultured Methanotrichaceae archaeon
ACTTACATAACAGGATTGGCAGCCGCGAACTATGCTACATTTCACAGACGTATCTCTAGGTTAACATGAGAAAATGCTATTGTGATTGAAGAGCCATCACCGAAGTCGAACGCTGTTCTGGAATTCAATAAGATGGGCTATAACGGTTGTTGCCAAATGCATCAGTATGGAAGACGATGGGCAGTCGAAACCTACTTCTCCGCTATCTTTCTACCATCTCTATCCGAGGTCAAGCCATGCCATCTCCAGTAGCCCTGTTTCCGGCGATCTTATCCATGACCCTCCTATGAAACTCCTTCAAGAGGGCCAGCTTATCCTGGGCAAATATCACATCGCTTGCGCCGATAGAGGCTATGCCGAAGGCCATGGGACTTGGGGACGGCGAATCTTTGATGACCAGCTCTATCTCTCCGGACTGTATTCCCCTCAAAACCTCCTTGATGTTCTCGACCTCGAACTTGTCCTCTATGATCTCCCTGTAGCTCTCATCCAGGACCGCAAAGCGATCGAGCTTCCTGGCGAAGTGGATGAGCATGTCTGCACTTACTTGCTGCCTCCTAGCGCTCTTCCTTTTGCCCATATAATTCCTGAGGATCATAAAGCACCTACAGGCGTTGACCCTGAAGAGTCTCTTGAGCAGGTGGGTATTCTCCACGGCTTTTCTCATGATTTCCTCACAGTTGGCCTCGTTTATGGATCTCAGCACCGACTCGACGTCTACTCTTCTGTTCACTGGAAGGGAGATCATAAATCCGGTGTCGGTTATGGATACGTAGACGTTGCTGGTCTTTTGGAGGGAGACCATGTAGGCGATCATCCTGGAGAAGCCGTCGTTGAATCTAACCCCGTAATTGGTCATGAAATAGTAAATACGACGGAATGTTTTAGGATCTACCTGCGCCTCAACTGAGATCCTGTAGTTGGTGGAGATGGATTCCTCCCCAAGGTAAGAGATCTGCTGGTCGAAGATCTCATAGATGGACCTGGCGCTGTTCTCATCAATTGGATACTCTCTGAGCAGCCACCTTATGACCTCTTTTCTTGGGCGGTTGTTCATCATCCATATTATCTCGCTCTTGAACTGGAGGACGTGCTTTCCTAGGTCGAAGGAGAGGGGAAGCTTTTCCGAGATCCAGCTTGGGATGTTAGGCCTTTCCTCGGTCGCATCCACATAGACGTTGCCCCCACGCCTGTAGCAGAACGTGAAAGACCTCCCGCCGATGACGAAGACATCCCCTTTGTTGAGCTTCTCCATGTACTTTTCATCTAGGTTTCCGATCCACCGTCCATCTCTGGTCATGACCTCGCAGAAGAACTGGTCTGGAATCATGCCGATGTTGGTGTAGTAGATCATCCTGACATTCCTGCCCCTCTTAGTGATCGTTCCGGCTTTCTCGTCGTACCATATCTTGGAGTAGATGTGCTTCTCCTCCATGCCGGCATGCTTGCCGGAGAGGTATTCTATCACCGAGAGAAAATTTTCCTTGGTTAGATCCCTGTAACAGTAGGACCTTCTGACCACCCATGACAGGTCCTCCAGCTTCCAGACCCTCTCCAGGGCCATACCCAGCACGTGCTGGCACAAAGCATCGAGACAGTTGGTGGGTATGTGGATCCTATCCACAAATCCTGTCTTTCCCTTCTCCAGCATCACGGCGCACTCCACCAGCTCATCCCTGTCCAGGGCCATGATCCTGCCCTTGACCACCTGGCCCAGATTGTGTCCGGCTCTTCCGATCCTCTGGAGGAGGGCTGCCACCGACTTGGGAGAACCTATCTGCACCACCAGATCTATGTGGGGCATGTCGATCCCAAGCTCCAGGGATGTGGAGGAGGAGACCACTTTTAGCGAACCCTCTTTCAGCCGCTCCTCAGTCTCCAGCCTTCCCTCCTTGCCCATGGAGCCATGGTGACAGCCGGAGTTTTCTTTGTTATAAAACCCCGGGTAGCGGGATCTCAGATTGTACAGAACCCTCTCGGCTCCATTCCTGGTGTTGGTGAAGATGAGGGTGTTTTTGTGCGCCTGGATGTGCTCGTGGAGGGCCTGGTAGAGCCGATCCCCAAGCTCCCTGGAGCTGGTGGAGATGAGGTCGGGCACGGGGCAGAGAAGCTTTAAGTCAAACTGCCTGGAGAACCTGGTATCCACGATCTCTATAGGCCTAATGTTACCTGCCAGAAAGGCCGAGATCTCATCCAGAGGCTCGATGGTGGCTGAACATCCTATCCTTGAGAAGCTTCCCAGCATCGGGGTCAACCTCCGGGCAGAACTCCTTCTTTAGCTCCTCCAAGCGCTCTAGGCTCAATGTCAGATGGGCGCCCCTCTTGGAACCTGCCAGGAAATGGATCTCATCGACTATGACCCAGCGGACGGTCTTCAACCGCTCCCTCATCCTTTGGGAGTTGAGAAGAATTCCCAGGCTTTCAGGGGTCGTATTGAGGATATGGGGCGCCTTCCTGAGCATCCTGGCCTTATCCACTGCTGAGATATCCCCGTGTCTTATGGCGTGCCTGATCTCCTGGGTTTCGATTCCTTTCTCTTTCGCTAGGCTCTGTATCTCGGATAGGGGCTTTTCCAGGTTTTTGTGGATATCGTTGGCTAGGGATTTTAAGGGAGATATGTATAGGCAGTAAACGCCGTGTTCCAGGCCATCCGCTCTGGATAGCGTGAAAAGCTCGTTTATTATGGATATGAAGGCCGAGAGGGTCTTTCCTGAGCCCGTAGGAGAGCAGATGAGGACGTTTCTTTCCTGGCTTATCAGAGGCACCGCTAGCCTCTGAGGCGGCGTGAAGAGCTCCTGGTACTTAGAGAAGGACTTAACCCACCACTCCATGACTATCTCATCGAAAAGCTTGAGGATCTCTGCATCCCCAGCACTGGGAGAAGGCCCGACCTTAGGGCCCGAGGATATCTCGCCTGCCATGGTTAAAACGAGGTTGAGATGAAGTTGACTTAGATCTTTTGGTTGTATAATACGATAAAATTTTTTCTGAATGTTTGAAATTTCCTAAATATCTCAGGGTGATTCAGAGGAGCCATGCCGGTGCATGCTGGGGGACCGTTCCATCAAGGCTTAGAGACAGAATTTTCCGTCTGAAGTCGAGATGCTGTTCGCCGTCAGTCGAAGGCTTATGCCTTGAGTCTCACGTGAGCCTCTTTTATCTAATTGTCAAAAATCACTCTGGACCCGGTCGGAAAAACTTTTAGCGATAATTTGATTTATATATTTTAGTGCCATAAATGAACTATCCCAAAGAGGGGGGGGTGCTGATGAAGTAGTACGTATATCTATCTACAATCGCCTTAGTTTTAATATATTTATCCTTTTGATTATGTTCTGCGGGAGAATCACAATCGTCTACCCTATGGCACTCTTATGAAGAGGGCATGGCTATTGCCAAAGCTGAGAATAAACTGGCCATAGTAGACTTCAGGAAGCTAGACTGCCCTGCCTGCGATCTCCTGGATGAGAACACCTTTGGCAATAAGAGCGTAATCGTCATGCAGGACAGATATATCTTACTAAATCCAGATAATAAATCCAATTGCGTTAAAGTTTTACTTAACTTGGCCTTCTTCAATATCGATTCGATTTTACATTATGCGTAGATAGATAAGAAGACAATAAACACATGTCCGAACACGCTTTCATCTCTATGCAAATATAACCTATCAGCGTATAAAATCGACTTATAGTCGTCGAACAGCTTCTCAACAATATCTCTTTTCTTGTATAGCTCATAAGCTCCCTGTTCAAATAGCCCTTGATCGGATTAAAATTCTTCCTGCGTTTTTAGATCTTTATAGCTTTATTTTTGGATTAATCACAAAAAGCTAACTATACCGATCAAGCACCCTCGTTTCCATGGATCCTAGCCCGATGGTAAAATATCAACCACAAAATCCCAGAGTCGCAAAAAACGCATTTTGAACACTGATCAATATCCAATAATCGATAAATCTTTTATGCCTTTATGTTCCTATGATTTCTTATACATTCCCCAGAGTCAGAATAGAGCAATTAGAACTCAAACTTATTGATGTACTTTGTGACTATATTTGGCAGTAACTATCATTTGTATAACTATTTAAGAAAATAACATTATCTTCAATATTGGACTTTGGGTTTATGGTTGCCCAGAGAAGTCTTGAGTGTAAAATCCAAAACGCAAAGATCCATCGTATAGGCCTAGGTAAGGGCTATCAGGAAGAACCACATTCTGTCCTGTTAGTAAGGATTTGCGCCTATTGGGGCTGCTTGCAGCTTCTGATGCCCGGTTGACCGGCTGATATCAAGGACGAACTTCCCCAAAAGGAAGAGATCTTGCAAGACGGATGCCTGCGGCTTCGGTCGTGGGAAGGTCACAAAGATGGTAAGGCAACGCAACGGAAAAACCGTGCACCACTCCTAAGAGATTATTAACGCTTTTTTCCTCGAATAGCTATGAACCGATTCTCTATCGTAAGCTGCATTCTGTAAGAGGTCTTCATCCCCATTTGTCACTATTCATAGCCATCAAAGCATCCTCCGTAGATCCTTCTCCAAACTTCTTCCATCAATAGAGCAGCCAAAATCCATAAATGGCAGTATTACTCAACCGTCGATGGATATGCCCAGAAGGGACGGTTTATGAGCACCAGCTTATCTCAGTGGTTCGACCTGGACAACAACGGCACAGATGTCAGGACCGAGGTCCTGGCCGGGATCACCACCTTTGTGGCCTCCATGTACATCATCACCACCAATCCTACCATCCTCCAGAAGGCTGGCATGCCATTCAGCGCCGTGCTTACGGCCACCGTCCTGGTGAGCGCCCTCAGCAGCATAACGATGGGTCTCTACGCCAGAAATCCCCTTCTAGTAGCTCCAGGGATGAGCTTAAACGCCCTCATGGCGATTTCAGTAGTCCAGACAGAGGGCATACCGTGGAGAACCGCCCTTGGCTGTGTCTTTTGGGCTGGCATGATCTTCTCCCTTCTGACCCTCCTGGACAGGAAGAGGCGCATACTGTTGGAGGTACCACCCATGCTCAGATATGGGCTGGCAGGAGGCATAGGCCTCTTCATAGCCACGATAGGGTTTGAGGCCACCGGATTCATAGTTCCCATGGAGAGCGGATCTCTTGGATGGGGAAAGATCTGCCCTCCAACACTCACCTTCCTGACAGGGCTCATGATAACCTCGGTCCTGGTGGTGCGCAAAGTTAAGGGCAGCTTCATAATCGGAATTGCAGCAACGGCTTTGATGGCCCTGATCTTAAATGGTCCACGAAGCGCCAGCAGCACGCTTGCCCCCACCCAGGTCCTGCAACCAGCCGCAAGCTTTCTAGCCTGGCCTGACCTGAGCCTGGTGTTGCAGCTGGACCTCTACGGAGCCCTGAGCCCCCATCTATGGCATGTGACATTCCTCTTCCTCTTCTCCTGCTTCTTCGATAGCCTCTCCACCTGCGTTGGAGTCTGCGAGGCAGGAAATCTGATAGACGAGGAGAGAATCCCTCAAAACGTGCAGAAAAGTCTGAGGGTCAATGCTCTAGGCGTGATCCTTTCAGGAGTCCTCGGCACAAGCCCTTCCACATCCTACATAGAGTCGGCTGCTGGCGTAGAGGAAGGAGGACGGACGGGGCTCGCCGCCCTGGTGAGCGGCCTTCTCTTCCTCCCCTTCCTATTCCTCTCGCCCGTTCTATCCCTGGTCCCGGCCGTGGCCACGGCCCCGGTCCTGGTCCTGGCAGGGGTGTTCATGCTGAGGCCCCTGAGATATGTGCGCTGGGAGCGCTCAGAGGATGCCATCCCCTTCTTCCTGGCCATGTTCCTCATGCCCCTGACCTATTCCATAACCCAGGGCATCATCTGGGGGTGCTTAAGCTGGGTAGTCCTCAAGATCGCCAATGGGAAGAGGAGCCAGGTTCCTATGGCCATGTGGGCCATGGCGGTCCTATCCTTGATGTTGCTCCTGGATATGACCCACTTCACTCACTAGCTGCGGAAATATAGCAAATGCCTAAAGGATCAGTTCCATGATGCCCAAAGGACCTTAAGATGATGCTCAGAGGACCCGAGGAAGGCTCTATAGGCAAATACCTCCAGATCTGCTACGCTCTACTCCACGGAAAGGGCGAGGTAGCCGTGAGCGACCTAGAGGGTAGGCACGCCGAGATGAAGTCCAGCCTCCATACCCTGGCTGATTCGAAGGAGGTGGATATCTCCGCCTTCCTTTACTCGATCAGGCGCCTTCCACCCATCCTGGAGAGTGTAGAGAGCATATACATGGGCCAAAACGAGAGCGTCCTGGCCAAGCTGGGCATCGTCGACCTGAAGGATGACTCTCACTGGCGACCTGCCAGGGCCCAGGCACGAAACCGCTTCATGCTCTCCGATGGCGGATCAAGGCTTGCGGTATTCATCTGCAGCCTCTCCGATGTAGATGACCTGATCTCTTCTCTCACCTGCTTCCAAATAGAATGGAATAAGATGCACTCGAGCCTGGCCTCTACCTCCCTTGGAAGAGACCTGGCTTTGGGATCCATCAGGGCAGAGGAGGTCGGTGATCGCATAAGAAAGGCGCTTGGGATTTCTCAGGATAGCTGGATGCTTCTATGGCAGGTCTGGGGCCAGAACTGGAATGAAAAGATGAGAGCTCTGGCCAGATCCTCCAAAGACTTCAAAGTCATCTTCAGCTCGGACAAGCCGGACGATTACCGGCAGGTCTACCAGACCTGGTGGAACCTGATCTCAGGCCACTTCCAGCACCTGAACCTATCCAATAGGCCGGTTTACTTCGTATCCAGCAACGATTACAGCCTGGCAGACCTCCTGTCAGGATACGCCTTCAGCCACAGAGGATCTATCCTCGGCAGGCTCATGGATGCCAACAAAGAGGGTCTAAATCGCATATGGAGGCTAATCCAGTCGGACGATGAGCCGGGACGACAGGAGAACCTGCTCTACCACGCCCTGCAGAGCTACCTGGAGGCAGACCCTGCCCGAATGGATGAAATGAGGGAGGTAGAGAAGGAGTCCGGCATACTGCGCCACGAGGGATCGGAGGCCTTGGATATTAAATGCCAGATGATAGAGGTCTGCAGGCTTCGGCCCGAGAGGATGGATCAGAGGCTGCACCTCGATGGCATGGAGATGCTCAAGCAAAGCAAGGCCCTGATCCTGAATATCGAATATCCTCTGGGCATGGCCGCTTACTACCTGCTATCTCAGATCTACTCGAGCCAGAGTTACCTGGAGGGGATCTACATCATGGGCAAGGCCGCCAGCATGCAGGGACGCCTGGGAGATGTCATGATCCCCGTAGAGGTCTACGACATGCACTCCAGGAACACCTTCGCCTTCCATAACTGCTTTTCCATGAGGGATATCGTCGATATGATGATGGACTCGGCGGTCTTTGACAGCCAGAAGGCGGTCACCGTCAAGGGAACCTTCCTCCACAACCGGGAGATGATGGAGAGCTTTAGGCGGGACGACTACAATGGCATAGAGATGGAGGCCGGCCCATACCTGAGAGCGGTCTATGAGAGCACTTACAAGAAAAGATCTCCCTCCATGGCAAGGATCGACCTGATGTGTAAACCAAAACAGGACCTTGGCATGCTGCACTATGCTTCGGATACTCCTTACAGCAAAAGAGTGAGCCTCCTTAGCGAAAAGCTGGGGTTCGCGGGAGTGGAGGCGATATATGCGTGCTCTATAGCCATTCTCAGAAGGATAATGATGAGGGAGATACAAAAAGAAAAGAAGAGCACCAGGTAATCGAAGGCTAACTTGACTATCTCTTCTCAAAATCATCTTAAGGCTTACTTTAGGTGGGGTTTGGGTCACAAGGATTGTAATATAAAAACGTATCAGTACATAGAGCTGGATTAGAACTTCCAAGAGACCATGAGGATGAAGAGAAGAAGGATTCTATGGCAAATATCGTTATAAATTTCTCAGACTTCAACAGCCCTATCTCAATTAGAGATATCTTCTCCACATAACGACTTCTAAGGGTGATTTGGTCAGTCCTAAATAGCGCTGTCTTAGTCGGCGTACATTTAGGGTCTACTCTTCGCGACGGCTTGAAGGCTACATCCAATCGTGCGACTGGAGAATTTTGACCGCAGCTAGCTGCTTCTAGATCATCGTCAGCTGTTTTACATAATCATTAAACATTCGGTTCCATCGTTAACTGTCTTGAATCATCGTTGGCTATTACGGGCTTATATATCGGGGCATCAGATCCCATCTGAGATGGTTAGGATGTCTCAGGAAAAGTTTGTAAGTGGAAAGGAGGCCTCAGCGATGGCCGCTGAGGATGCCTGTGTCCAGACCATCACCTACGTCCCGGGTTATCCTGTGACCGAGATGGCAGAGGCCTTGGGGGCCGAGATCTCCGTCAACGAGAAGGTGGCCTTGGAGATCGCCCTGGGGTCTTCGGCCACAGGCAGACGTTCTATGGTGCTAGTAAAGCAGCTGGGCATGAACCTTCTGGCCGATCCCCTGGTCATATCGGCCACCCATACCATCGGCTCAGGGATAGTGGTCCTGGCAGGGGACGACCTCGGCCCGAGGGGATCTCAGGCCCAGATGGACAGCAGGTACTTTGGGCTGATATCCGACCTCCCGGTAATGGACCCTGCAGACCCTTCCGCCCTTTACCATTCAATCCTGGAGGCTTACGTTCTATCGGAGAAGATCAAAGCTCCAGTCATCGTCAGGGCCACCTCCAGGCTCTTTGAGATCTCTGGTTCTTCGCCTGAGAGGAGGGCTCTTCCACCTCATGGGATAAAATTCGACAGGTCCATATGGGATCTAACTGCCCTGGGAAGGGGCCAGAGGTATCAGGACGAGGCATTTCCCCTGGCAGAAGATGCATCGGAAGTCACATCTCTAAACAGCCTGAGGATCTCCGGCAAGATTGGGATCATTGCCAGCGGCTGCCCTGCCAGGCTTGCCGAAAACTTGGATGCTTCTCTCCTGGTGGTAGGCTATGCTTACCCTCTGCCGTGGAGGCTGATAAAGAACTTCCTCCATCTGCACGATCGGGTAATCATAGCTGAGGAGCCTGGGCCTTTCCTGGAGAGGCAGCTCAGGGCCATCGAAAAAGTCTTCGGAAGGCTGACTGGCCACCTGCCCATGGGACCCCTAGATATCCAGGATCTCCAGAGGGCTTTAAATATGGATTTAGGTATGAATAAGGCTTCGGCTCCCAAGCACGGGAAAGATTACGAGCGGTCTGCCAATAAGGGCCATAAATCCATCTGCGATGACTGTCCGTTCTCTTCACTCTACAAAGCTTTGGGAAAGATAGGAGCCATCGTGACGGGAGATGCCGGTTGCAGCATAAGAGCCGTGAGAGAGCCTTATAGTTCAGTGGACCTAGTCTACGGCCTTGGGTCCCCCCCCAGCGTAGCTTCAGGCCTTGCGGGGGATGGCAGAGGGAAAGGAATTGCGGTGGTGGGTGACTATGGCTTTGCTCACAGCGGCCTTCAGGGCTTGATCAATGCCGTCTGGAAGAGAAGGGATATCCTCATGGTCCTGATACAAAATGGGGTCGCAGCCCAGACTGGGGGCCAGGAGGTGCCTGACCTGACGAAGGTCCTTGAAGCCCTGGTGCCAGTGAGATTCTTGAACTTTCCCGAGGGTGAAAAAGACATGAAGAACGTAGAAAAAGCCCTGAAAGATGTGATGGCGATTAAAGGATCGTCCGCCATCGTTGCCAGGGGAAAGTGTCCCAGGTCTCGATACTAAACTGCGATTCCTGGGTGATATTTAAATTCTAGGTATAAGTCCCGGTAGGTCCAGGCTCAAGACATGCTGGGCCGCTCATCCGACTCTTTTATCTTGGTGTGGCCATTGAGCTTGGTAAAGTAGGTATAGCCTCCCATGGCATTGTTAAGCTCTGCCTCTATCTGGTCCAGCTCCCTCTTATCTATGCACTCGCCCTTCTCCTTGCAGGTCCTCATTATTCTGTTGATGTAGTCCCTGGTATCGTACTTGAAGAAATCCAGGAGAACCTTGCATGTGTCCCCTTCCACCTTATGAAGGACCTTGTAATTCTCTCCTTCCACCAGGACGTGGACCTCATTGGCCAGCCCTAGGAGGTTGTGGTAATCACCCAAGGTGTCCTGATAGGCCCCGATAAGGAAGATTCCGACATAATAGTCTTCATCCTTGATGAGGGGGTGAAGCTCCAGGTATTCCTTACCCTCGCTGTCTCCTGCATAAACCTTGACCTCTCCATCCGAGTCGCAGGTCAGGTCCACAATGGTCCCATGCTCACATGGCATCTCCCTGAGCCTGTGGAGGGGCATGACTGGGAAGATCTGATTCACACCCCACATATCGGGCACCGACTGGAAGAGGGAGAAGTTGCCTATGTACTTCTGGCTCACTATCTTTCTAAGCTCGGTGAACTCTTCTGATTCATCCTCGGCCTGGCGAGCAAACTGGGCTGCCTTCCTGCAGACCATCCAAAATAAGGTCTCGCCCTTGGCCCTCTCCTCCAGGCCTATATTTCCCAGATTGAAGGCGTTGTAAAGGTCTTCCCTGTTCTGGAGGGCATCGTGGAAATGTTCCTTGTAATTGCTAAGGTTCATCTCCTTGAAGGCGCTGCACAGGTCGTCCAGCTGGACAGGGTCCTCCTCAGTTGGTGCTTTGAGGAATGCTTCCTTGGAGTTCTTCTTGCCTATGATCTTGAAGATGAGCATCGCATGATAAGCGGCCGTTGCCCTGCCGCTCTCTGAGACGATGGTCGGATAAGGCACCTCCTCCTCGTCGCAGATCTTCTGTATGTTATAGACAATGTCGTTGGCGTACTCCCTGAGGGAGTAGTTCTTGGATGAGAACGTAGCGGTATTGGAGCCGTTGTAGTCTACGGCCAGACCTCCACCCACGTTCAGATACTCTATGCTCTTGGCCACCTTCACTACTTTGGCGTAGATCCTGGAGGCCTCAGTGACCGCAGTAGTGATGGTCCTGACCTCGGTGATCTGGGAGCCTATGTGGAAGTGAATCATCTTGAGCCTGTCAATGAGCCCCACCTCAGTCAGTATCCTCAGGATCTGAAGGGCCTCGCTGGTGATTAGGCCAAACTTCGCCGACTCCCCTCCCGACTCAACCCACCGGCCACTGCCCCTGGAAAAGAGCTTGATCCTCATGCCGAGCTTCGGCCTGACCCCAAGCTCCCGGGCATATCTGATGATGTCGAAGATCTCCTCAAAGAGGTCCACCACCAGGACGATGTTGTTGACATTGGTTATGGAGAGGGCGAGCTTCAGGTAGTCCTCATCCTTGTAGCCGTTGCAGATAACGAGGGCCTCCTTGGGTATTCCCAGGGCCAGAGCTGCCAAAAGCTCGGCCTTGGTGCCCACCTCCAGGCCGATATTATACCTTTTGCCGTAGGTGATGATATACTCGATGACATCCTTTCTCTGGTTGACCTTCATGGGGAAGACCGGCTGGTATCTACCCTGGTAATGAAACTCCTGGATGGCCCCGAGGAAGGCCTCGTTGATTTCCACAACCCTGTGCTCCAGTATCTGGGGAAATCTCACCAGAACCGGAAACTCGATGTCCTTGGCGTACTCGACCTCATCTATGAG
>CAZKWM010000065.1:0-2185 GCA_964556405.1 uncultured Methanotrichaceae archaeon
TAATTGGGTTTAACCAACAGCATGCCCTCAGAACAGCAGTCCTAGGAAAACTTATAATGCATGAAGTGGTGTCCAGCTTACGCAGTGAGGCCGGACAGGCCCAGGGTGGCCCCCATGCAGAAGGCTGCCCCACCTGGCGTGAGATGCTGGGAACGCAGAGGGGACTTAAGGCCAAGGTTCTGGGAGAAGAGCCTCTCTCTGAGGAGGAGATCAAGCAGTTCACCGAGGATCTCTACTACTGCACCACCTGTGGCGTCTGTGGAACCGTCTGCGAGGCGGGCATCTACACCTTGGACCTGTGGGAGGCCGCCAGGCCCAACCTGGTGGCTAGTGGAGCAGGGCCTTACGGCAAGCAGTCTGCCTTCCCCAAGCTACTGGCCGAGTACAGGAATCCTTATATGGCCAAACAGGAGGACCGTCTCTGTTGGCTTCCCTCAGACATAAAGCTGCCCGAGTCGGCGGACATAGCCTACTGGGCCGGCTGTACCGCCGCTTACAGACAGCAGGCTCTAGCCGTGTCATCGGTTAGAGTTCTCAATGCCCTGAATGCGGACTTCTGCATGCTGGGCAAGGACGAGTGGTGCTGCGCCTCGGCCCTGGTCAGGACCGGCCAGAGGGATCTCATGAGAGAGCACGCCATCCACAACATAGATGCCCTCAAGGACAGGGGCGTGAAGAAAGTCTTCTTCGCCTGCGCAGGGTGTCTTAGGGCCGCCACCATAGACTGGCCCCGCTGGTACGAGGGATACATACCCTTCAAGACCCAGCCCCTTTCGGTGTACCTCAGAGAGAGGATAAGGAAGGGCGACATCGACTGGAAGCAGCCCGTTAACCTGACGGTAACCTACCACGACCCGTGCCACGCCGGAAGGCACCTCATGCGCGTGAGCTCCAAGGACTGGGCCTTTGAGGCTCCCAGGGACGTCCTTCATTCCATCCCTGGAATTAATTACGTAGAAATGACCCGGAACAGGGCCCTCCAGAGGTGCTGCGGAGCAGGTGGTGGCGTCAAGGCAGGCATACCCGATCTTGCCACGGACCTGGGCAAGGCCAGGGTCGCCGATGTGGAGGAGAAGGGTGCCCAGGTGGTGGCCAGCACGTGCCCCTTTTGCAGGAGGAACCTGATGGACGCTAGGACCGCCGCGGGATCGCCGGTGAAGGTGGTCGACGTGGTGGAGCTGGTGGCCAAGGGCATGAACCTAGACACGACCATACCCGAGAATCCTTACACCAAGTACCAGGAGCAGGACGTCATAGTCTGCGACCCCGTATGCAGGCGCCGGCCGCGGTGAAGCAGAATGGAACGGATCTGGTGATCGAGGAGTGAGAAGCAAAACAGCCAAATCTCCTCTCTCGATTTTTTCCGCGAAGTAATTAATGATCGATGGCGAGGATTTGGGCGTAGGATCTTTTGGCGTAAGCGATGGGTCTTTTGTATCATGGAATCCTTGTAATCTATATTATTTCAGACATGGATTTTACCAGCCGACAGATAGCGATCTCTTTCCACGAGGTATAGGCCGCTGGAGTCAGGTATGGGTCGGGCCGGGCCCCGAAGGGCCGCCGGGGTCAGTCCCACTAACTTGATCTATGGGCTCTTCCCTTCCTGTTCCAGGGGACAGAGGCTTTCTTTTAGTCCCGGAGTTTCGCGAGTAATATTTAAGTAGTAGTTGTCCGGTTAGTCCATCACGGATGACGGTCACATTGCGCCGATGTGGAAATAAATATAACGAGGAGGAAATGAGATGGCGTTCTACACGCTGGGCCTCACCTTTGAATTAGTGATACTTCTAACTGTTATAGTCCTGGGAATGTGGATATACGGCATATACTTCAACGTCAAGAAGTGGGGAATCGGTTCCACTGGCTACCACGACCAGCTGCGCTACAGCTTCTGGCTCTTCATAGCCACCTGGATTCACGAGGCCTTCAAGGATGGAGTACTGATATTTCTAAGGACTGCGGTTTTGGACGTCCTTCTCCTGAGGAGGACGCTTGCCAGAAGCCCAGTCAGATGGGGCATGCACATGGCCATTTTCTATGGTTTTTTAACCTTGGCCGCCCTCTCGGGCCTCGGCCTCATGATAGATATCGTAGAGCACTTCAACATCCTGGGCCTGGCTGAGCCGGCTGAGATGGCCAAGGAGGCTCTAGGCCTTCCCTTTGACATCTTCGGCTACCTGCT
>CAZKWM010000065.1:2285-4416 GCA_964556405.1 uncultured Methanotrichaceae archaeon
CTGAGATGGCCAAGGAGGCTCTAGGCCTTCCCTTTGACATCTTCGGCTACCTGCTCCTCATAGGTGCTACCATCGCCGTGGGCAGGAGGATACTCCTCAAGTTCGTGAGGGATAACACCACCGCCTACGATGCCTTCCTCATCGGCGGAGTCTTCCTCATCACCATCACCGGGTTCTACGCTGAGTGGATGCGCGGCAACGCTTTCCTGGTGGGCAATGCTTTCACCTACTCCATATACGCGCCCCACTTTGCTCTGATTCACACTCTGCTTGCTCTGGGGCTCTTCTGCTTCGCCCTGCCTTGGTCCAAGTACATCCACGTAATAGCTACGCCCTTTACCCTCCTGGCCAACAGAGGAGGAGAATAAGATGGCAGACAATAACGCTAATGCAACCGCTCCCGATAGGAGATTCAAGCCTCTCATGACGGGGTTCCTTAAGTCCACCCAGCTCATGGAGATCGATGGGTGCAACAGGTGCCAGGAGTGCATGAAGTGGTGCCCCACCTTCTCCGTGAGACCGGATCGGCCTGAGATCACTCCCATGTACAAGAACGCCAAGTGGAGACAGCTCATGTCGAGGCAGCATGGCTTAAGAGCGAAAATCTTTGGCGAAAAGCCCCTCAATGATGACGAGATGAAGGCCTTCACCGAGGACTGCTACATGTGCACCACCTGTGGTGTCTGCGGAACCGTCTGCGAGGCGGGCATCTATACCGTGGACCTGTGGGAGGCCATGAGGCCCAACCTGGTAAAGCGCGGAGATGGTCCCTGGGGCAAGCAGAACTTCTTCCCCAAGCTCCTTCACGGCGATAGGAACCCCTACATGGCCAAGCAGGACGAGAGGCTCTGCTGGGTTCCCAAGGATGCCAAGGTGAACGAGTCTGGAGATGTCATGTACTTCGCAGGGTGCACCGCCGCCTATAGGCAGCAGGCCCTGGGAGTAGCTACAGTGAGGATCCTCAACAAGGTTGGGGTGGAGTTCGGAATGCTGGGCAAGGACGAGTGGTGCTGCGCCTCGGCCCTGATAAGGACCGGCCAGAGGGAGGTCATGATTGAGCACGCCGTCCACAACATCGATGCCCTCAAGGATGCCGGAGCCAAGACCGTGGTCTTTGCCTGCGCCGGATGTCTGAGGGCTGCCTCCATTGACTGGCCCCTATGGTACGAGGGCTATGTACCCTACAAGACCATGCCCCTCTCAGCCTTCCTCAGGGAGAAGATAAGGGACGGCGAGGTCGAGTACAAGATACCCCTCAACTACAACGTGACCTACCACGACCCCTGCCACAACGGCAGGCACCTGATGCACCTCAAGGGCAAGGATTGGTCCTTCGAGGCCCCCAGGGACTGCATCCAGTCCATCCCCGGAGTTAAGTTCAGGGATATGGTCCGGAACAGGGCCCTCCAGAGGTGCTGCGGAGCAGGCGGCGGCGTCAAAGCCGGCATCCCTGATCTGGCCATGGACTGCGCTAAGGCCAGGGTGAACGATGCTGCGGAGGTCCAGGCAGATGTCATAGCCTCGACCTGTCCCTTCTGCAGGCTGAACCTATCCGACGGCAGGACTGCAGCCGCGTCCAAGATAAAGATCGTGGATGTTGTAGAGATGATGGCTGCCTCCATGGGCCTGGATACCAAGATACCCGAGAACCCGTACACCAAGTTCCAGTCCCAGGATGTCCTGGTCTGCACTCCAACCGAGTGCAAGCTAGATACTATAGAGGCCAAGGCCCCAGAGAAGGGCGTTGGCGAGGCCCATTAAAGTCCATAAAGGAAGGACGACCAGATCGGTCATCCTTCTCTATGTTCTTATTTTACTTTGGGTTGCTAAAATCAGATCTAATCAAATGTCAACTCTGATTGAACTGCCTCCTTGGGACGGCACTCTCACGTGGCGCTCGAGGCCGTGCTTTATGCCGCGGGCCATCCGAGAGGCTTCTATTATTTATGGTGCAAGTAGCGTATGCGGCATCGGGTGGTGGTTTCAGAAAGCCTTGGAGGCCGGAGACATAACTGTTCATCGCATAGCCTTCGGCAACCTAGATGAGGACGGAGGCTCAGTAAGATGTGCCCCTCATCCTATGGTGAGAAAGTTTAGCATCTGAGCCCAGAAATTATTAGCTTTCTTTTTT
>CAZKWM010000065.1:4516-11508 GCA_964556405.1 uncultured Methanotrichaceae archaeon
TCCTATGGTGAGAAAGTTTAGCATCTGAGCCCAGAAATTATTAGCTTTCTTTTTTGAGCTAAGCTTGGGCCTTATCAAGGCCGTGGATATCCTCCTCAGCCAGAACAGCTATATTCGAAATATACATTATTCTTTGATCCTTTTTAATTTAATACCAATTTAACCTTAGTATGTTAGACACACTCCTTGCCCTCCGGGCATAAAGGGCTTCAAAATAGCATGTCTGGACGGTGCGAAGCTCTCGAAAATGGGAACGCTGGCTCTAAGTAGGTCTGGGGTTCGGATCAGAGATCCCTGGACAAGTTAGACAGCTTATTGATAAGCCAATTGGTCAGGAAGCCTGTCAGGAAGCAGACGAACATGGTGGTGAAGGTCGATCCCTGGGGGGACCCAACGCTGAAGGCTGAGAACCAACCTATGAACAGGAGGTATACTACATAGCCAAAGATGGTGGAGAGCAGGGGAACTGCCATGTACCAGAACCTCTTGTACCTGACCACTAACCCTTCCTTTCTCAGGTCGTCTATGACCCCCGTCAGTATCTGGGCCGAGGACCCGAGGCCCGCGAAGAAGGGGGCCCAGAGGGGAACGCCTAGGATCTGCGTATCCGAGTACCAGTAGGTGAGCTCGCCAAAGGCCAGAGCGGAGATAACGCCGAAGATTATGGCATAGAGGCCGTAGAGCCTGAAGAAGAAGGAGATGGTGCGCAGGCTATGCACCCTCCATCCCTTGAAGTTCATCTTGGCCTCGTTCACGGCGTTGGTGAGCTCGTACTTGGCCCTATCGCAGTAGAGATAAGTATCGGGCACATTGCCCTTGTTGTACTCCTTGTAGGCTAGGACGTAGAAATCATAGCTATTTCTGACGTCGATGGAGCTCCTGTGAGCCGCCTGGAGCATCCGGTTCAGCCTCTGGAGATCGCATCTCAGCTCGGGGGCTGAGACCAGATCAGCGTTCCCTTTAGAGTCCACAGAAGTTTTTACTTATTAAATTGGTATATATAGTTTTTCATTGTGAGAGGCACATACATAATTTAAATATTAATTATTATACAGGTATACCACGGCAGTTTATCAGTAATATTTTACTATTTATGTATATCTATAAATGATTTTCGAGCCTAGTGCAATGAAGAACTTTAAATAAGGGGGATATCACCGAATATTTCCACAGTTAAATATTATGATAAATATATTAAATAAAAAGGGCTTCAAAGCGTTGACTGATCAAGACCTAAACTACGCTTTGGCCCATCTGCTTCGCCATTCATACCTTTCTTAGAAGACTTCTCTTGGCATGGCCTTTGGACCTTCCAGCTTTTGGGTAATCGAAGGCATCTATCTCCTCTATCATGCTCTCGGCAATGGAGAAGCATTCCTCTTCATCCGCAAAGTCCATTTCCTCTGAGGGTCTCATGGCAGATAGTAGTACGTCTCACTTAAAAAATTTTCCCCTATTTTTATGGGAAAAGGTTATGGTGGCAATAACAGAATTAATATTAAACCTGGTTCTTGGTCCTCCTTCGCGAATGTTCCAGATCGAAAGCGATCAAACTTTAATGGTTGGGGTAAAAATATCTAGTCCATGCCGGAAGAAACGATCTTCTGCCCAATCTGCGGCGAGGACACTGAGCATGCCCTGGTCAAGGCAGGGCAGAAGAACTTGGTTAGATGCGCAGAGTGCAGCACCATCCACCCCGTGCAATCCGTTAGGGAGAGGCTTGCCAACATCAGGGCGGTAGTGAACAGGGGGGAGACCTCCGTCAGCTGCTGCATCAACCTACCAGAGGGCGATCTTCTAAAGGTGGGCCAGGAGCTTTTGGTGGACGATGAGACGGAGGGCGTGATGGTGACTGAGATCTCCTCCCTGGAGTCTAAGGGGCGCAGGCTTCAGCAGGCCCAGGCAAAGGATGTGGAGACCATCTGGGCCCGGGCTGTGGATAGAGTAGAGCTGAAGATCTCTATCTACAGGGGAGGGAGGACCAGGTCCATGAAGATCCCAGTCCCCGGATCAGATGCCTTCGAGGTGGGAGAGGTGATTGAGGCTAGCGGGATCAAGTTCAAGATCGTTAAGATAAAGCTCAGGGGCGAAGGGTTTGCGGACAGGGCCGAGGCTAAGGATATAGTGAGGTTGTGGGGTAGGGAGCTTTGAGCCCTGAGGACCTCTTCGAGGGGATGAAGGGCAGAGTGGACGAGAGGGTTTTGCAGGCCATGATGAAAGTAAAGAGAGAGCTCTTTGTTCCTGGGAAGTGTAAATCCATGGCCTATGCCGATATGCCCCTGCCCATAGGCCACGGCCAGACCATCTCAGCACCCCACATGGTGGCCATCATGGCCCAGCTTCTGGATCTCCGCGAGGGCATGAAAGTTCTCGATGTCGGCACCGGGAGCGGATACCATGCAGCGGTCATGGCGAAGCTTGTGGGTTCTACAGGCTACATTTACTCGGTGGAGATAATCCCTGAGCTTGTGAAGATGGCCAGGGAGAACCTCAAGGCCACGGGGATAGGAAACGTAACCGTGGTACAGGGCGACGGAAGTCTTGGGCTGCCGGAATATGCGCCCTATGACAGGATCAACATCGCCGCCAGCGCCCCCGAGGTGCCAAAGCCCCTGGTGGATCAGCTGGCCAAGGGAGGTAAGATGGCGGTGCCCTTGGGGTCCTATTACCAGGAGCTGGTCCTGGTGACCAAGGAGAACGGTATTACCGTCCAGAAGCTCATGGCCGTGGCCTTCGTGCCCCTCGTAGGAAGGTTCGGCCACGAGGGTTAGGTTTTATTTAACCGGTCCATCATTGAATGTCCAAGGTACCCAAATGAAACCATTAGTGATCATCATCATGGACGGCTTTGGAATAAGCCCCGAGATAACGGGCAATGCAGTAGCCGCCGCTAAAAAGCCCAACATCGATGGGTTTTTCTCAAAATATCCGAATACTACCATATTATCATCGGGCCTGGCGGTGGGCCTGCCCGAAGGCCAGATGGGAAACTCCGAGGTAGGACATCTCAACCTCGGCGCAGGAAGGGTGGTCTATCAGGACTACACCAGGATCAGCCTGGCCGTGGAGAAGGGAACCCTTGGGGCGAATCCCATAATGGGTCAGGTCATGGATAAGGCCAAAGGCCACAAGCTCCACATGATAGGCCTCCTCTCAGATGGCGGGGTTCACAGCCACAATACCCACCTCTACTCCCTTCTAAGGCTTGCCAAGGATAGGGGCCTAAAAGATGTTTACGTCCACCCCATCCTCGACGGAAGGGATGTTCCTCCCAAGAGCGCTCTAGGTTATGTGCAGGAGCTGGAAGATGTGATGGCATCTCTGTCCCTGGGCAGCATCGCCACCATCGCTGGCAGATACTACACCATGGACAGGGACAAGCGTTGGGAAAGGGTGGAGACGGGCTACAGGGTCCTGACCTCGGGAGAGGGACACAGGTCAAAAGATGCCAAAGAGGCCATTACTGAAGGATATGCTCGTGGGGAGACGGATGAGTTCCTGAAGCCTACAGTGGTGGACGAAAAAGGCCTGGTTGATGACGGAGATAGCATCCTCTTCTTTAACTTCAGGCCCGACAGGGCCAGGGAGATATCCAGTGCCTTTGTGGATCCCGAGTTCAAGGGATTCCAGACCAAGTCCCTCCATGTAAATTACACCTGTATGACCCAGTACGATGCGACCCTCAAGGCACCGGTGGCCTTCGGCCCCGACAACCCCAAGGAGACTCTAGGAGAGGTGGTCAGTGCTCTGGGACTTAAGCAGTTGCGGCTTGCCGAGACCGAGAAGTACGCCCACGTCACCTACTTCTTCAACGGGGGCAAGGAAACTCCCAACACATGCGAGGACAGGATTCTCATTCCATCCCCGAAGGTTGCCACCTACGACCTCAAGCCCGAGATGAGCGCCTACGAGGTCGCCGATGCGGCCGTGGGGAGCATAAGCTCCGGGGCCTACGACCTGGTGGTCATAAACTTCGCCAACTCCGACATGGTAGGCCACACTGGCATCTTCGATGCCGCCGTCAAGGCTGTGGAGGTCGTGGACGCCTGCGTGGGAAGTGTGGTGGAGGCTGCTTTGGCCCAGGGAGGGTGCATCCTTCTGACCGCCGACCACGGCAACGCCGAGAAAATGGTGGATGAAAAGACCGGCCAGCCCCACACGGCCCACACCACGAACCCCGTGCCCTTTATCCTGATTTACCCGGGCAAAAAGATGGGCCTCAGGAGTGGCGGCATCCTGGCAGACGTGGCCCCGACTGCCATGGAGCTCATGGGAGTGGATAGGTCCAGTCTTATGACCGGCAAATCCTTGATAGTAAATCCCAGATAGTATCATGAGAAAAAGATTGGAGCGCTTCAGGGCATACCTGGAGGTAAGCAGCGCCTTGGAGATCGCCCGAAGGCTCCTAGTCATGAACGCCTTCGATGGCGTCCTTACCCTCATAGGCGTGGTGGTAGGGGCTCACTTCTCAGGGGTTACCGATCCCAAGGTGGTGATCACCGCAGGTATCGGAGGGAGCATAGCCATGGGCATCTCTGGGGCCAGTGGGGCCTACCTTGCCGAGAGGGCCGAGCGGAGGAGAGATTTGAAGAAGTTGGAGGCAGCCATGCTTCGCAGTCTCGATGACTCCCAGTACGCTAGGGCTTCGAAGGCAGCAATCGTGGCCATCGCCCTGGTGGACGGCCTAAGCCCCGCTGCCGCAGCCTCTCTGGTGGTGATGCCCTATTTTCTTCTGCCGATCTTGGGCCTGACCATAGATACGGCCTTCTACGCATCTCTCCTGGTGGGCCTAGCGGTCCTCTTCGTCCTGGGCACCTTCCTGGCCAGGGTCTCGGATGAGAGACCCGTCTTCTCGGGGATACAGATGATATTGGTGGGAATAGTGACCATCATCATAGTGGGCCTCCTGTCCAGATAGATGATGGATAGGTAGATGATAGATTGACGATTTGATAAGCCTTTAATAGACCTGGGGGATTAATATTAGTTGATATTATGCCGAACGCCTCCCCTGATCCGTCTTACCTCCTCAAGGTGCTCAGAGACCTGGTGGGCTTCAGGACCGTAGCCCCTCCGGGGAATTTCTATAGGGAGATCATAGATTACCTGGCATCCCTCTTCGATGAGATGGGCTTCAAGATCAAGAAGGTTATCATCCCGGAGGATGTATTCAGCATCAAATGTGACGATCCCCGTCTGGTAGGCGAGAGGGTGAACCTGATAGCTGACAAGGACGTGGGCGCCAAGGAGACCCTGGTAATATACACCCACGTGGACGTGGTGCCAGCAGGAGACGGCTGGGCTATGGATCCCTTTGATCTTACGGTAATAGACGGAAAGGCCTACGGCCGCGGGTCATCGGACTCCAAAGGAGCTGTGGCAGGGCTCATAGGCGCCCTCAACGTTCTCTCAGATAAGGATCTCAAGTACAACCTCAGAATACTACTGACCACGGATGAGGAGGTTGGAGGTTACTCCGGCCTTTGTTTCCTCACCGATCAGGGAGCGGTCTTCGGCGACAAGATGCTCTGCATGGACGGCTTCTCCGATGATGTGGTGATAGGATCCAATGGAATCATCACCTGGGAGATCGAGGTCAAGGGCAAGAGGAGCCATAGCGGCTCTAGCTTCCTTGGGGTCAATGCAATAGAAAAATCACTGCCGGTCATGGATGCCTTGATGGCTCTGAAGGAGAACGTCCAATCCAGGAGGTCGTCCCTGGATGCAAGCTCGGCCTTGAGTTCCCTTGGGATAGAAAAGCTGATGCCCATCCTAAACATCACTGTGATCAACGGCGGCATAAAGGAGAACATAGTCCCGGACAGGTGCGTGCTGCGGGGCGACCGTAGGGTCATACCCGAGGAGACCATGGAAGGGGCTATGGAGGCGATGCAGGGAGCTTTGGATGATGTAAAGGTCGATATGAGCCTCAGGTTCTTCCCCGGCTACCCGCCAATGAGCGTCAATCCCGATCATAGCTGGGTAGCGGAGGTCAGGGATGCAGTTAAAAGATCTTACGGTTTCGTGCCCAGGGTATCGGGAGCCCAGGGAAGCCTAGATCAGGCCTATGCCACTGATAAAACCAAGATACCCACCTGCGTCTACGGCGTAGGGAGACAGATGGAGGCCAATATCCACGCCTCCAATGAGAATATACGCCTAGCAGACTTAGAGAGTTATGCCAGATTCCTGATAGAGCTGATGGCAAGGTAGCTTTTGATAAGGTAAATGAGAGTTATAGCCGTGGTAGGGACCAAGAAAACGGGAAAGACGACGCTGGTAGAGCGGATGGTCCGGTCCCTGAAGGGCCTGGGCAAAGTCGGGACGGTAAAGGACATGAAGGGCCACCAGGTGGACAGCGGAGACACCAGGAGGCACTTCATGGCCGGGGCCGATGAGGTCATAGGCCTGGGAGATGCCATGCTCAAGGTAACCCATGATGGGAGCCTTCAGTCGGCTCTAAAAGATCTCTACGATGACGGTATGGATTTTGTGGTGGTGGAGGGCTTCAAGAGGAGCGATCTGCCCAAGGTGGTCTTGGGAGATGTCCAAGTCACTCGAGCTTTAAAAAGGGTGGATCTATCCCAGGTGAACGATGATCTCATCAGGGAGGTCGTCGACCTGGTCATAGGGTTGGAAGATTTTGTGCCCTATATTCAGGATTGCTCAGATGGGATATCCTAGTATATTGAGATCTCATCCCTTCTTCGTCCCTTGAACAAGCGCCTTTACAAGCAAAAAACTTATTAAATTTTTAAAAACTAGGAGATTATATCGATACATTTTTAAATATGCTTGCTGTCCCCTAGCTCCAGGAGAACTAATATTGAGGTGGGGTTGCTGGTCAGCCGTTGTTTTAGTAGTGGTTATTCTCGGGGCAGCATCAGCAGCAGACTACGTTTTTGAAAGTTCGGTGATAAAGGGCGTGGGGTACAGGAGCCACGAGGTCTTTGGTCAGACTGCTCCGGGTCTGGCAGGCCAGAAGTTCGCCG
>CAZKWM010000066.1:0-11445 GCA_964556405.1 uncultured Methanotrichaceae archaeon
TCATGAAAATCGCTGATGTAGTGGCCAGCAGGTCCACCTGCCTGCGTAGGCACGCGGGCACGATTCTGGTCAGAGATAAGCGGATTCTTTCTACAGGATATAACGGCGTGCCAAAAGGGCTTCCTCATTGCGATGAGACTGGATGTACCAGGGAAAAATGCACCAGCGGAACCCATCACGAGCTTTGCCGGGCAGTGCATTCTGAGCAAAATGCCATCATCCAGGCGGCCCTTCATGGAGTCAGCACTGAAGGTGCGACCCTTTACTGCACTCATCAGCCGTGTACTCTGTGTGCCAAGATGGTGATCAATGCGGGGATAATTCGGGTGGTTTATCGCGAGGAATATCCCGATAATAGCTCTCTTGGGTTCCTGAAACAGGCAGGGGTTGAGATAGTTCGGGTTCGATGAGCTTTGACGGAAATTTTTATTTCATGGCGATATTGGAAACATCGACTGCGGCATAGGTCTATCTCCCTGGCTTCTATTCCCGGTAAACGCGATCTTGGTCCTTTCCGGGATATACATACTCTTTGGCAGGTTTCTTCCTAAGGTGAACGCCGTGGTAGCGAAAGCTAATACTCTCACTTAGAAGCTCATCCTGACATCTTTCGCGTTCACATTCTTCCGACTAGGAACCGTACTTTGGGCGATGGCAGCTCTTTACCCTAATCCCCAGTGGATGTTTTGACTAATAGGGCTTGCAGGGTTTGTATTGGTTGTATCTCTCTTTTGGCAGACAAGGAGGTGGGATTGTCACGAGGGAGCGGAAGATATTAAAGATTCATGAAAATGTATGCTAGAAGCTACGGAACCAGAAGCTATAGTGAAATGTAGGAGGGTAAAGAGACGTTTGATCCTTTCTGAACGAGGGAATCTCTAGCCCCTTCATGATCTGGGAACGACGAACCAGGCGATAGTTTATGCGATCATCAAGACAACTGCTCAGTACACCTCACACTTGACCTCGAAGTAGTTCTTGGGATGATCGCAGGACGGGCACCCCTCAGGGGGCTTCTTGCCCTCGTGAACATAACCGCACTTCCTACAGACCCACTGGACCTTCTTATCCTTGTTGAAGAGGGTGCTGCCTTCCACTCCAGAGAGCAGCTTCTTGTACCTCTCCTCGTGGTGCACTTCGGCATTGGCTATGGCCCTCAACCTGGCAGCGACGTCGTTTAGCCCTTCCTTCTCTGCAGCAGCTGCAAAGGCCGGATACATCTCCGAGTTTTCGTAGTGCTCTCCGGCAATGGCCCCCGACAGGTTCTCCGCGGTCTTGGCAAAGGTCGTGGGAACGGAGGCATCTATCTTTATCTCGTCGAGGGCCTGGCCAATCTGCTTTGCCAGCTCGTTTATCATCTTGAGGAGCTGCTTGGCGTGCTCCCTCTCGTTATCTGCCGTCAAGAGAAAGATCTCAGAGATCTCCTCAAAGCCCTCTTCTTTGGCTATTTTGGAATAGAACGTGTAGCGGTTGCGCGCCTGGCTCTCGCCTACAAAGGCCTTTGCAAGATTCTCTATGGTGTTCTTCAAAGCTTATACCTCCGTGAAATGGGAATTTTCCATTTTTCCATTATTAGTTCTCTTAGCTAATTCATATATCGATTAGAGCTAGAGTCTCGACTAAGCTATCGATAAGGTGTATCTCCTACAGAAGATCCTGCCTCTGGACCAATCCTCGCCGCCTAATGGTCAGAGCGTAACAGCTATTAGCAATGAGACCATTAATAGTTCCAAGGACTTTTTTCTCCATGGCCATATCTCTAATCGCAAGCTTTATTTAAGAATGATTATTACCTGATAATTAATTATGAGCAACAAGGAAGATCAGGACGCACCTATCATAAGGGTGCTCAGAAGAAACGGCTACATGGCTACGCCCCAAAGGATAGCCATAGGCCGCTTTGCCCTCAATAGGCAGGATCACCCTACAGCCCAGAGGATCTTCAGCGATGTCAAGAAGATCTATCCCACCATAAGCCTGGCCACGGTCTACAAAACCCTTCAGATCCTGAAGGAAATAGGCCTTATACAGGAGCTCAATCTGCCCATGGGCCAGACCAGGTTCGACGCCGACACCTCGCCTCACATCCACCTGGTATGTAACGGATGCGGGTCCATCCGGGATATAAAAGATTCAGCATTGAGGGATATTATCACCCGAGTGGCCTCCCTCGAGAGCTTTGCCGTGACTGCGCAGCACTTTGATATCTATGGCACGTGCCAGGGTTGCAGCAGAGCTAATAATCTGGAGGCCTTGAGGGCTACGGCGCGCACTTGATTCATCGTCTCCATTTCCATTCCTCTCATCCAGGCTATCCTTTCGGCTTCTCTCCATGCAATCTTTTTGGCTCCCTTCTAGGTTATCAGATAATCTCCTCCGAGGCCGTACCGGTGCAGAAAAGATTTAGTCCATCCTTGACAATGCCCAAGTCATGTTCGGCACCAAGGCCCACCTCAGGGCGGAGAATGACCACCTCTTCATAGAGGGCGTCGATGCCCTGGATCTGGCCAAAGACTACGGCACGCCTCTCTACGTGACCAGCGAGGCCAGGCTCAGACAAAACGTCCAAAACTACCACAAAGCCTTTCGTGATGCTGATAAGTACTTTGCTGTCAAGGCCAATGGCAGCCTGGCCATCCTGAGGATTCTTGCCCAGGAGGGAATGGGCGCCGATGTCTTCTCGGGCGGAGAGCTCTATCTAGCAAGGCTGGCCGGAGTTCCCCAAGACATGATTCTCTACAACGGCAACTCCAAGAGCGAAAGAGATCACCTGATGGCCTTGGAGGCGGGGGTCAGGATGTCGGTGGACTCCAGGGAGGAGCTATCCTACCTTTCCAGGGCAGCGGCGTCTACGGGCAGGGACGCAAAAATCCTCTTCAGGGTTAACCCCGACGTCTCCTCTGCCACCCACCCGAAGATAGCTACAGGACTTAAAACCTCCAAGTTCGGCATACCCTTCGGCCAGGTGGCGGAGGCTTACAGGGTAGCCATGGACCTCCCAAGCATCGAGCCCGTGGGCCTTCACTGCCACATAGGCTCCCAGATACTGGACACCGCCCCCTTTGCCGAGGCCATGGACAGGATGATGGACATAGCCTCCGAGGTCGTGAAGGCCGGTGGGGATATCAAAACTATAGATATCGGAGGAGGCCTGGGCATCCAGTACATGCCCGATACACCGGCTCCCAGTACCTCGGACCTCGCCTCTGCCATCCTTCCCATCTTCAAGAGCCGTTGTAAGGAGCTGGGCATAAGCCCGAGGCTCGACCTGGAGCCAGGAAGGAGTATCGTGGCCGACACCACGGTCCTGCTCACAGGCGTAAACGTGGTCAAGAGGGCTCACCAGAACTTTGCGGCGGTGGATGCTGGCTTCAATGTCCTGGCCCGGCCCATGCTTTATGACTCCTACCACCACGTGGTGGCGGCAAGCAAGGCCAGCCAGAAGCCCACGGAGAGGTACACTGTGGTCGGCCCCATCTGCGAGACTGGGGATATACTTGCCAAGGACAGGACCCTTCCCAAGCTCGAGCGCGGAGATATCCTGGCCTTCTTAGATGCAGGAGCCTACGGCTTCTCAATGGCCTCTCAGTACAACGGCCATCCGAGGCCGGCTGAGGTTCTGGTAAACGGCGATAAGGCCGAGCTGATACGCAGGGCCGAGGATTACAGTGCTCTGCTGCAGGGCCAGAAGATGCCTTCGAGGCTGCTATGGTGAGGGTGCTGAATCTAAAGTTAAAGTATGGAGAGAGGGATTGCCTTGGATGATCTTTCGCTTCACCACGCCATAGAGGCCCTCCAAAGCCTCCTTACGCCTCTTAAGGTCGGGGAGTTCTCGGAGAAGATCGGCAAGGTCTCGGTGTACGTAGGGTCCATAGAGTGGAGCTGGAAAGGCTACAGCTCGGCTCTGGAGTCTGCGACCAAGCAGACGGACCCTGAAAAGAGAAAGAATGCTATGGATTCGGGTATCCAGGGCTTTAAGACCTCGGCCCAGAACTCGGCTAGGTTTGCCAAGATGAACCTGGATCAGGCCATGAGCCAGGCCCTGGAGACCCTGGTACGAAAGCCTATGAAGATCAACAAGATCGATGAGATGCGGAAGATAGATGCCCTTCTACGGTGGTTTGATCAGGTCCCGGATCCCACCGGGCAGATGATAGAGCATTTCAAGGCCACCTCCAATCCCCTGGATAAGTATCTGGTAGCAGGGCCCTGGGGTCACGAGTACCTTAGAAAGAGGGGGATCAACACGGAGGCCTTTGATAGGGAGATATGCCAAGCCCTGGAGTGTGGCGATTCTGCTGCCAGCCGGCTGGTGCTGGGCTATGGCAGCCTCAACCGGGCCATAGAGGAGGTTGAGGGGACGGCATTGAGGGCGCTTGATGCCGATACCCCTCATTAGATAATCGCTTTAATAATTTTATAAAATTTTATAAAAGCAACTGATTCTTGAATGATGTAGCAGACTTAAAAGCAATTTTAATAGAAGAGGTTTTGGTGGCGAGGGAAATGCGAGTCAAACGCTGATCCGCAGCGCCCCTTTTTGGGACCTTCACCGTAGTGACGGCTTGATCTCGCTTCTCTGCCTCACTCAGCACAGGACGAGGCAGCACTGGACTTTTTCACAGCGCCCGTTTTACAGAGACCCTACACCTGAGGTGAGGAGCCTGCTCTCTTCCCGTGCTCGACACGGCCTTCTGGGCTGAACGAGATATGCCGTAGGACTCTCGCTTTCGCCGAAAACCTCAACAGTTAAGTAAGGCGCCCTGAGGCGACTTTATACCCCCAGAACTTAATCAGCTACAGCCCCTCCGCACGAATTACGGCATTTCATCTATTGTCATTATGGGTATATCCAACTTTCGGTCGGTTTTTATACTGGTCCGGCCTGATATCTCTGGGTATTAATAGCATTTTTACTGCAATGTCTTTCCATTTAAATCTTATACCTTATACCTATTAGTATAAGGTATAAATCTACAGGCGATAAGCAGCATCCTTGGAAGCTTTTCCCAAAGGGACTCATCAGGGCACTGCCATTAAAGGCCACATCCGTAATAAAACATATCTCAAAATCGAAATTAAAGCTAGGATCGCGTCATGGCCCTCTTGACCCATATCGCCAGGCCATGGGTGTTGAGACCATCGTAGTCCTACATCCCATCAAGGTGACTCCCAAAGGGGCCTCATCAACAGGGCTGTGAATGTGGAAGGCCTCCTGGAGGATATCATCAACTGCACCGATGACGAGGTGGATGTCTTCCTCACCGGCCACACCCATCAGTCCTACATCGCAACCATAGACGGGCGCCCGGTGGCCCAGCCAGGATCCAAGGGTATGGTGCTCACTGACATCCACTTTCTTCTGAGCAGGAAGACCCGCAATGTGATAGAGGCCTCGGCTAGGAACATACCCGTCACCCACAACGTGCCCGGAGGCCCTGAGGTCGGCAATCTCATCAGAAAATGCAAAAGCCTCACAGGACCCGCGTGGACTGCGTGGTAGGCGCGGTATCTTCCGACATCGCCAGGTACCAGAGCCCTTCGGGAGACTCGGCGCTGGTGGCTGCCGTAGCTGATTCGCAGCTTTACGCCACTCGCGATTCTTGCGACGCTGTGATATATTTCATAGGTCCAGGCAATATGTGCGCCGACCCCCTGCGCTCTCAGATAAGCGGATGCGAGCTTCCATGGGAGGTTACTTACCTGGTGGCCTACAGCATATTGCCCTTCGGCAATGACCTGATCACCATGACCCTGACCGGCCGTCAGATAAAGGACCGTTTAGAGCAGCAATTCGACAATCTCGATCCTGGGAAGAACAGGGTCCTTCAGATCTCCCAGGTTTTTTCCTATGCCTGGAGCAAGAGGGCCGAGGGCGGCGATAAGTTCAGCATTTTTGAGAATGGGGCCCAGAGGACGGATGGCGGCAGCGATCTGGAGGCTTTTGTCGCCTACTTGAAAGAGCACCCATTGATCTCCCTACGGCTCGGAGACCGCATCTCCTTATCCCCGTGAGGGGCGAGAGTAGGACAACGGCGATGGGATAATGGCAATCTGGACAACAAAGCGGGATAATAGGGGCGGAAGCGCCGGAGCAATGTGAAATGTCCCTAGCATCACTTTCGTCCTGCCCCCCAAGGCTTTTTCCTCCGTCAAGAACCTATTTCTGCTAGAGCATGAATCTCTCAGGAGCTTTATTGAGGCGGTCATTATCGGCTCTCATTTAGAGATCTTTTATTAGTAACTCCTTTGTATCTTATACGTACTTTCCTCAAGGCCAAAAATCATTTACTGCTATCGCTTTCATGGATAAAGTATTTATCTTTGTACGTACTACTACTCTCTCATGGGAGGAGTTCTTGAGCGGTTGAGGTGGCCTCTGGCCAGAAAGCCTCTAGGTAAGCCCTGTGTACCTCTGCACTTCAGGAGGCGGAGGGCTGACCTGTCTGTAGTGGAGCTCGAGACCGCGAAGGAGATCTTGGGGGAGGTCTTCGGCACCTCATCCTCAGAGGTGGATGAGATGATAAAGCAAAGGCTTGCCGAACGCTGGGATCGATGATTTCGGCCCTACCTTTTTACCGGGACAAAAACTGGTTTAAAAAATCTGAAATAATCAGAGCGCTTCCTAATGAGCATGATCCTAGGCATAAGCGGAAGCCCAAGAAAG
Organism: uncultured Methanotrichaceae archaeon; assembly: GCA_964556405.1. Classification (GTDB taxonomy): domain Archaea; phylum Halobacteriota; class Methanosarcinia; order Methanotrichales; family Methanotrichaceae; genus UBA114. The sequence continues at coordinate 6,668 of CAZKWM010000066.1, forward strand.
CAATCCACCGAGTACGTCCTCATCGAGGCCCTGAGGATGATGGATGAAAAGGGCCAGGAGACCAAGCTATTCTCAGTTCGGGGAAAGAACCTGGGCTTTTGCAGGCACTGCGATTACTGCCTCAAGACCAAGGAGTGCGTCCTCCAGGACTCCATGCAGGACCTCTACCCTCTCTTCAGGGAGGCCAAGGGCTTTGTCATCGCCACCCCAGTCTACAACGGCAGCCTAAGTGCTCAGATTAAGACCGTCATGGACAGGACCCGTGCCCTCCTGGCCGCAGATCCTAAGGCCTTGAGGGGTAAGGTGGGCATGGCCATTGCCGTCGGAGGCGACAGGATGGGGGGCCAGGAGCTCGCGATACAGCAGATATTGACCTTCTACATTTTAAATGGGGTAATTCCTGTGAGCGGGGGCTTCTTCGGCGCCAACCTGGGTGCCACCTTCTGGTCCAAGGACACCTTGGAGGGAGTCAAGGAGGACACCGAGGGCTTTAGGTCCCTTAGAAAGACTGTAAAGAAATTTCTGGAGGCCGTGGAAAGGTAATTATCTGTCGCAGATGGTATTTCTATTATGGCAAAAGTCGGATCCAAGAGGAAGATCGCCTGGGGAATTACGGGCAGTGGAGACAGGATAACTGAGACCGTCCGGGTAATGGAGCGGATACAGGATAAGTACGATGACGTCCTGGACATAATGGTTTTCGTATCCAAGGCCGGGGACCAGGTTGTGAAGTACTACAAGCTATTCAATGACCTGGAGAAGTATTTTGACAAGGTCTGGGTGGAGGTCAATGCCAATGCGCCCTTCTTGGCGGGGCAGCTCCAGGTAGGTAAGTACGAGTTCCTCCTCATGGCCCCGACGACGTCCAATACCGTGGCCAAGATCACCATGGGTATCGCTGACTCCCTTCTCTCCAATGCCGCCATCATGTCCCAGAAGGCCTTCATCCCAACCTACATCATGCCCTGCGACTATAAAGAAGGAATTCTAACCACCAAGCTTCCTGATGGGAAAGAAATGAAGCTCAGGGTGAGGAAGGGGGACGCAGAGAACGTCGATAGGCTACGGAAGATGGAGGACGTCTTTGTTATAGAGACTCCCCGGGAGATTCCCTCCATATTCGAGAAGCATTTTGGCCCAAGGTAACCCCCAAGGTAGTCCTAGTCCCATGGCTTGTCCTGTCTCGGTCCAATTTTCGTCCGGGCCCGTGGCAAGAAGATCCACCTGAGGGACTTCTAATGCCTTCCCTGAAACCTCGGGCCTATTTATTTCGATGGTGATGAGATCGCTCTTATCCCCGGCATAGACCCCTTCTATGGTCACATTGATCCCTGATTGGTTGATGTACCCTCCTAGATTCACTATTCCCGATTGTACCATGCTGTTGCCTTTGTAGAGGTCTATCCATACAGATCCCGTCGCGAGGTCGACGTCCTCTGCCACCAGGATCAGGTTCTCTCCCAGGCTTAGGGGTTCCTCTGTGGAGATGAGCACCTTCTCACAGTAGGCGAATGGGATCACGAGGGCCATGGCTGCTAAAAAAAGAAAGGCCCTCCTGTAACGCTGATTTAGCCACATCAACGATCTCCTCCCCAACTCCTTGCAGCCTGGGGGCTGCCCCGAAAGGATTTATTACTTATGATTCCATCAGGGGGTAGCACGGGTTTAGAAAAACGTGTTAATGGTGTCTCTATGGAAGACGTTGGCATCCTTGTGCTCGGCCACGGCTCAACCCTGCCCTACAACAAAGAGCTGGTGGAGCGAATGGCCCAGATGATCGGCAGTACTCACCGTGGACCTGTGAAGACCGCCTACCTCAACATTAATAACCCGACCATTGTCGAGGGGCTCCAGAGCTTTGCAGGAACTGGCGTGGAGACGATCGTGGCCCTGCCCATCTTCCTGGCCCACGGCGTTCACACCCGCCAAGATATCCCCCGAGAGCTTGGGGTGGATGAGGTGAGCAGGAAGGGCGTGGTGAACATAAACGGCAGCAGGGTGGAGGTCTTATGTGCCGAGCCTCTGGGTGTGGATGAATGCATTGCAGCCCTTGCCTACAGGCGTGCAGAAGAGGCTTTAAAATAACAGCTAAGGTAGCAGTCCTGGATAGGATCCACGGAGCCGCGGTCATCGCCGGGAAGATGAAGGACATGGGAATGGAGGCCCAGGTCCTGGAGGTCTACCACGGTACCCCGAGCCTTGAGGGCTTCGACCTGGTGGTATCTCCGGTCCATCTGAGCCCTGAAAATCCGGCCATGGCAGAGGCAAAGCGCCGAAGGCTACGGATCATTACCCACCACAGGGCGGTAGGAGATATCCTCGCTCCTGGGATTAACTTCGGGATGAAGATCTTTGAGGTAACGGGTACCCACAGCAAGACCTCCACAGCCTTGCTCTTATCCAGAATGCTCTCGGGGCAAAAATCCGTGGTCTCTCACACCACCCGAGGCATAGAGGCCTGGTCTGAGGGCTCTAGCCGTCTTATTCAGGGTGGCCTCAGCATCACCCCTGGAAATGTGATAAAGGCCATGGAGGTGGCGGAGGCCGTTGGAGCCGATGCCCTGATCTGCGAGATATCCCTGGGTGGAACGGGCCTTGCCGACTTTGGCGTCCTTACCAGTTTTTCAGGGGATTACATGATTGCGGGAAGGTCTAGGTGGGCGAGCACTGCCAAGCTCCAGATGCTCTCCCTAGCCAAGCCCAGGGCAAAGCTGGTGGCCAATGTCGACTGCCGCCTTTCCTGTGACCTGTCATTCGGCGAAGGAGGGACGCTGTGGGCCGATGGGGCAGGGCTGCACCTCTATGGAGAGGCATTTCCTCTGGATCTATCCCCTGACCTGGACCTCCCAAGCTATCAAACTGCTATATCGGCCGCGGTAGCGGCTTCCCTGACCACAGGCCTTGTGGTAGAGGATATTGTTTCGGCCCTGGAGGGCTTCGACGGCTTCAGCGGCAGAATGAAGCTGTCAAGGGTGGATGGCCTTACTTTATATGACAGCTCCAACTCGGGCCTCAAGGTCGCCGATGTGGCCAAGGCCCTGGATACGGCCTCGGGTGGGATCCTCTGCCTGGTGGTTGGGGAGGAGGCGCAGACTGTATGCGAGGGGATGGATGTGCCTGCCCTGGTAAGGCTTCTTTCTGAGAGGCGGGATGAGGTGAAGGAGCTCATACTTGTGGGAGAGAGACTTTTGTCCTGGGCAGAAGGCCTGAGGGCGAGGGCAGCCCACGACCTTAAGTCCGGGGAGGCCATGGCCAGGTCCCTTCAGGGACTGGAAAAGATTTTATTATGCGTTAAATGCTTCAGGTGATGCGATCATGTCAGCAGAGGTTCAAAAACTACAGGTGATACACCCCAGGCCCAGTTCCATAGTGGCTGCTCTTTACACCTTAAGGGATCTGGGCGCAGATGTAGTCATTCTCCACGGTCCAAGTGGCTGTTGCTTCAAGCATGCCAGGCTCCTGGAGGAGGATGGAGTTAGGGTCCTGACCACCGCTTTGGATGAGGCGGGCTTCGTATTCGGAGGTCAGGAGCCACTGGTGAGGCTCCTTAAGAGGGCCCAGGAGCTCTTCAACCCCAAGCTCATGGCGGTCACTGGGACCTGCAGCAGCATGATCATAGGAGAAGATCTTCACCAGGCAGTGGAGGCCGCAGGTCTCGATGTGCCTGTGATAGAGGTGGAGGTCCACGCAGGCTACAGGGATAACACGCGGGGCGTGGTAATAGCCCTGGAGGCTGCCTTGAACCTGGGGATCATAGACCACGCGGAGTTCGAGCGGCAAAAGGCCCTCCTGGAGAAGGCAACCGAGGTGGAGAGGCTCCATGGGGCAGCTAGTAGCGAATACCTGGCCCCTGATAGAGGAGATCTCAAGTACCAGGCGGCCTCCCGGCTTCTGAAACTCATCCGTGAGGGAAAGCGAGGCCTGAATATCCTCAATGCCAAGAAAGAGACCGCCTACATGTTCGCTGACGTAACCTCTGCCGTATTCGAGATGGCGAGAGGGAAGGTGGACACCCTGGCCAACCTGGACGCGGGCCTCGGCCTTCCCAAGGTGCGCAGGGATGCCGAAAATATATCCCGGGATCTGTCGAGCCGCGGCGTGATGTTCGATCTCATAGGCGGCCTCGATGAGTATCCAGTGACCGGAGAAACGATCGAGAAGTTCATAAAGGCCAAGGGTGGCTACGACTTTGCCGTGATATCGGGAGTTCCCCACGCCGTGCCTGCCTCCTGCCTGAAGGGCATGGAGATCTTCTCGGTGACCAATGGCCCAAGGCAGGTGAAGCCCCTGAGGGAGATGGGTCACGATCACGTGGTGGTAGAGATAGACCTCCATCCCAAGACCATGGGCGCCAAATCCATCATAGAATCGGAGTTTGGAGCTACCCTTCGGGCTATGGATAAAGTTTGAAATTGCCTGGATAAAACTTGAATAGAGCTAACGCTTAAAATGGTTGCTCTAAATGATTCCTTTTTTAGAGCGAAGTTTGAATCAAAGGTTAAAGCTAAGGTGAGATCAAAGAGACTTGGGAAGAACCGTGAGAAGGGCGTAGATGATAAAACCCATCATCCCTATGAGGGCAATTCCTGTCATAGAGATCTTGGCTATCATGGTGAATTCTTCCCTATCCGGCTTTCTGGCCAGCTTGAGAACCCTCAGGTACTCATTGATGTCCATGGACGGTGTGGATATATCCATGTCATCGATTAGGTCTCCCAGGTCTAGCTTGTCCTTCAACTGCTGTATCTTGTCTGCTTCTTTCGATCCCTGTTTCATTC
>CAZKWM010000067.1:0-11252 GCA_964556405.1 uncultured Methanotrichaceae archaeon
CATCCAGCGCGGCTGATTTAGATGGAATTCAGGGTCAATGTGGAGACCGAGTCGGGAGTCACCGGCTACATGGTGGAAAAGGCGCTCAAGGAAGCCCTGGGATTCAGTCCCAAGGGAGATGTCTTCCCCATGAGAGGACTTCCCAGGACGGAAAGCAAGGCCAAGAGAGTTATCAAGGTGGAGGCCGGAAAGGGCTGGACCTAACACCTATATATTTTTTCCCTCGCAAGTACAACTTTTTCAACCCACCCCACGGTCCAAAGATACAACATTTATATCCATATAGGGCTCACTCTTGGCAGGCCCGGAATAACAGAGGCATAGCGAAATGGGAAGCAGTGATCTCTCAAAGAATATAGAGGATTTGTACCAGCATTTTGAAAAAATCAGGTCTCAGTGTATAAGCGATCCTACGAAAACTGCAGAGCTGCTATCCGGCGCTCTGGAGGATCTCCGCATTAGCCTTGAAGAGCTATTGGCAGCCGAGGAAGAGATATACCAACAAAATGAGGAGCTAATCGAGGCCGCAGGCGAGCATGAGAGGCACCTTAGAAAGATCGAGGAGATAAATGAGGCCCTTAAGGCCATGGAGGAGGATCTCAGAGAGGTGAAGGACGACCTGGAGATAAGAGTCAGGGAGAGGACCAGGGAGATAGAGGAGGCCAATTCCGCTCTGTAGGTCGAGATCGCTGAGTGCAGGCTGGCAAAGGAGGAAGTGCCGGCTGAGCGTCAGAGGTTCATCGATGTTTTAGAGACTCTTCCGGCTTATCTGGTGCTTCTATCGCCTAATTACCACGTTCCCTTCGCAAATCGCTTCTTTAGAGAGCGTTTTGGCGAGTCCCATGGAAAGCGATGCTTCGAGTATCTATTTGGGCGAACTGAACCCTGTGAGAACTGCGAGATCTATAAAGTTCTAAAAACCGGTAAGTTCCACCGCTAGAAGTGGACCGGACCCGACGACCGCAACTACTATATCTTCGATTTTGCCTTCACCGGTGCCGATGGCTCGACCACGATCATGGAGATGGGCATCGATATAACAGAGAGATAGAAGTCTGAGGAGGCTATCAGGAAGGCGGTGGCATACAATCACAGCCTTCTGGAAGCGAGCCTTGACCACACCTGGTGACTATCGGTATCGATGACTATCTTGAGAGATCCTGGAAAGCTTAGGCAGGTCCTGGTCAACCTTCTATCCAACGCCATCAAGTTCACTGATGAAGGCAGTATATCCGTTTCAGTCTCCGGCAAAGCTCTAATAGACGACAAATACGAGATACTCTTTACAGTTGAGGATACAGGCATAGACATACCCCTAGATAACCTGGGAGAGCTATTCCAACCCTTCTCCCAGGCGGAGATGACCCTCAGTCGCAAGCGCGACGGCGCAGACCTTGACCTGGCCATAATCAAAGGCCTGGTAGAGCTCATGGGCGGTAAGATCTGGGTCGAGGCTATCACGAGCGATCGCCCCAAATCTCTAGGCGGAGACAAAGCGCCTTTAGAGAGCCTGAGCGAGAAGCATCCTCTCAGGGTTCTGGTGGCCGAGGACAACACCTCTAACCAGAGAGTACTCCTGGAAATGCTGAAGAAGATGGGATACAGAGCCGATGCCGTAGCCGATGGAAAGGAGGTGCTTTTAGCCCTGGAGCACAGGCCTTACGATCTAATCCTCATGGATGTCAAGATGCCCAGGATGGATGGGACAAACCTGGCTAAGGAGATAAGAAGCTATCGCCAGGTCCTTCATCTGGTGCTGCTCGTCTTCTCCAACCATAAAAGGGCAAACGGGAACTTCCATGCCGTCCTGACCAAGCCCGTGAAGCCTTCCCAGCTCTACCAGGTTCTAACCAGCAGCCTGTCGGGAAAGCCATAGGAGCCCCCCAAGGTTCATACTTCACCCGTGGCTGAGAGCTATGACGGGCCGGTACGCATCCTTCTGGCTGAGGATGATGTCTCCAACCAGAAAGGTTACCTTACATATGCTGAGAAAGCTTAGGTACAGGGCAGACCTGGCTGCCAACGGCGAGGATGTGCTACAGGCCCTGGAGCGCCAGCCCTATGACCTGATCCTCATGTGGACATCGAGATGCTCATCATGGCTGGCCTCAAAGCCGCTAGGATCATCAGAGATCGCTATCCCCAAGGTCCCAAGATCATGGCCATTACAGCCTATACCCTGGCTGGAGATAAAGAAAAATGCATCAGTGCCGATAGGGATGATGACATAGGAAAACCTATGCAAATAAAGGAGCTGTCCGATGTCTTGAAGAAGCACCTGCCCGTCCAGAATAAGTAGGAATCAGCTTTTTAAAAAGAGGAGGGAGGCTTAAGGTCAAGCCGAAGCGCAACTCTGCATCCACAATCAGGCATCACCACATATCAGCAATCCCGAGGGCTGATAGGTTTGTAATATAGCCTTATCTCGTTCCAAACCTGCCTCGAAAGGTGCTAGTTAACGATGCCACAAAATCGCTATAAGGACGTCCTACCACCGCCAGGTACAGGAAGATCCCTGCCCAGGCCCAGGCTGCGAGGCCGAACAGTATGGTTATTATCAGGAAGAAGGAAAGCATAAGGACTAGTCCTATCAAGAAGAGGAGGATGGCAGTGAGCAGATAGTATAGCCTAGTGGCAGTATTGACTTTTTGATACATACTATATCTGCTCTTGGCATACCGTATATTTTATTCGGTAAAATGGTAAAAAGACCTAGTTTGCCAGGCCCTCTTTTTAAGGATGAATTCAGGAGCAACAACAAGCATTTATAGTCGTTTACCTAACTGAATATACTTAATGATTATAAAAAGGTAACTATCCAATCCAGAGCATAGCGAAGCCTTAGAACCCTTCAGAGGTGCTTTTGATGGAAGATCTCAGCCCACCCTTTATCCAAGCTAGCTGAAGATCCGTGGGATGAGGGGGGATAGATGCATGGTAGTATTATGACTTTTCTATTCATAAATGCTCAAGTATCTGATCAGCGATTGGAAGTCCAAGGTCATGCCTCTCCTGGAGATGTACACCGATCGCCTCCCAGGCGTTTCGTGGAGATAAAGAATTCTCATTAGCCTGGAATTACAGGATGGTCGACCAAGAGATGGCATCCATCGTTGCCAAGGAGCTAGTTGATGACCTTATTAGCTTCACCACCAATATTGGGCTTCAAGTGATGCAGGGAACGAAGGTCATAGAGGTTAGAAATCATGGATTGACCAAAGGAGATGCCGGATTTTACCTGATATCCAAGGACTGCTATGATCTCATCCTGGCGTCGGGGGATGACAGGACTGATGAGGATCTCTTCAAGATGCTGCCTGAATCAGCATACTCCATTAAAGTGAGCATGGCTCAGTCCCAGGCCAGGTTCAACCTTCATGGACCTGAGGAGATGTTGTGGGTCCACATGGGATTTGCAGTTGGTTACCTTAAGTGGCATGTTATATATACTATGCCATATATACAAGACATTTGTTCGATGTGTAGCATTTGTTGGATCAGTCTTGAAAAATCGAATTTTGGCCTAATAGGTTAGAGCGTTTAGCTTACGTCGTCGCCGTTTAACCAGCTATCAACGAGGGCCTTGGTATCCACCTTCTTTATGATGATGGTGCCATCTCCGAGATCATCTATGGCGAGCTGGTCTCCAGCATTCAGATCGAGCTGATATCCGATGCCTATGGGCAGCACAATTCTTCCTTTGCTGTCAACATTTGCTAATGGCGTGGTCTTGCTTCCTAATACCATCCTCCAAGGTAAATTTATTAAAGCATTATTTTAAGGTAAAGCTCATGTGAGGCTACGGAGGCCTACCCGAAACCTAGACGAAGGCTTCACGATCTAAGTCTAGAATCTGAGTGACCTTTGGTTTATAAAGACAGCCACTGGGATGGAAGGCAGAGGTATTAAGATGATCGACTGACGCGAAGGTAAAAGGTTCTATGGGCGATCCCCGGACAAGATAATCATGAATTAGTGATAGCGCGTTTACAAACGCCTGGATAGATATGAGCAAAATGAGCATGGTAAAGGGACGTGAGCAAAAAGAGTAGAAAAGGCCTTATTGAGCAAAGATGCACTAGCTAGGCATGCCTAGGAGATTGCTATTCTCTTATCTCTTGTCCTGGCAGCTACATGTCTTATAATATTGATCGGTTCTACTTTTACTGCTACTGCTGAAGGCTCCAGCTAGACTGGTCATACTCAAGTCAGAGTGATCCATTTTATCAATGGTAATTTAGGTGATAACTCCTTCTTCGATTCAGCTGCTTCAGGCCTGGATCGGGCAGAGAAGGATCTGGGCGCGAGCGTGGAGACCATCCAAGCTAATTATAACAAAACCAACTGGCAGCCAGCAATAGACGCGGCTGCATCCAGAGATGATTATGATATCCTAATTGCCGGAACCTCCGACATGTCCGACCTGCTGCAGGCAGTCGCAAAGGAGCACCCGGATAAGAAGTTCATTCTTTACGACGCATTAGCGAACAACTCCTGTGGGGATGGGGCTGGGAATGGGTCCAACATATACTCCCCCCCTCTTCAGGCAGAACGAGGGCTCTTACCTAGCAGGAGTTTACGCCGCTAGCATGATAAAATCCGGCGTGATAGGCGTTGTGGGAGGTCAGAACAAACCGATCATAAACGATTTCATTGCCGGATATGAGCAGGGTGCCAAGTCGGTAAAGTCGGACGTAATAATAATTGAATGGTAGCTGTCAGCTGGAACGATTCTCTGAGGGGCGAGGAGATCGCCGAGGCCATGTACGGCCACAATGCAGATATCGTTTTTCAGGTTGCAGGGGGCACGGGCATGGGCGTGTTTAAGGCCGCCGTAGAATCGGGGCACTATGCTGTCGACGTAGACTCTGATCAGGCCTTTGCCATAGAGAAGGACAACCCGGAGGAGGCAAGACACATATTGACCTCCACGATGAAGAACGTTGGCAATGGGCTTTACAGAGCTCTGGATCTGTATGCCAAAGGCAATCTGACCTTCGGGAAGGCCGAGGTTTTGGGCATTAAGGAGGGCGGTGTGGGGCTTGCCAGGAACAAATACTATGAGATGAATACGCCGGATGATGTGAAGGCAAGGGTCGATAAGGCGGAGAGGGATCGGTTGACGGGAAATATTTCCGTCAAAATCGTCTTTTAATGGGGGTTGATTTTTACGTTTGGGGGCTATCCATTATTGAGATTATCAGCTATTGGTTTGGTTTCTTCAGTTTTGGTGATAGGTCTGATCCCCGGGGTGCCTTATTCTTGGTCAATTCTCTGGCCAAACGATGCTCAACAGGCGTCAGATAGCCATCGATCAAAATCTCCATTGAATCTATTTCATATGTATCCAGTAATGGGCAATTCATATGAACACCCATGTGCTTGATGACCGGCCTGATGATCAATCTTCCACGACTATTTTTACCAACTGTATTGTATTGCTCCATTGATATCTTAGAAATGTTAAATTCGCCCCTGGTTACTCGATGGGACATTTTTCAATAAAGATAGCACCCTTTGACACCAGATATTCAGCTTCCTCATCGGGATCTAGGCTTTTTAATGCAATGTGCAGCTGAAGACGGTAATTCATCCTTTCGATCAGGGTCGAGACATCAGGAATCTTTACAAGTTCAAGCATAACCTTATCACTGCCATCCGTGAGGAACGCCGCTCCTTTTTCTCCATCTTCGGCAGAGGACTTTATGTTGAACTCCGGAATTTCTTCATACCACTTCGTCATCTCTATAGGTTCATCGACAGCAATTCCGATGTGCTCTATTTTCGTACTTCGTCATGGCTTATACTAACCTGTAACCTCGACCTATATAGTCGCTGCTCCTACGCGCATTGCTTACTCACCTTTTACTGAATGCCGGTATCTTTTTCACTTTATGGTAACATAGCTATTCAAATAATTTCTAATTAGTGCTCAAGAAACTCCGTCATCATTTATTTAAGCCCCTTCAATATTGCTATATTCCATGTACTCGCGGAGCCCCGTCGAATACGAAAAAAACTCCACTGCCAAGAGAGGGCAGCCATAACCCACATCTCAAAGCTCAAGCTCAAAGGATACGAGCACATCCTAGACATCGGCTGCGAAGATGGCAAGATCACCGTTAGGCTGGCTGCCCTGGTCCCACAAGGCCAGGTCATGGGCATAGACATCTCCCCTAAGATAGATAAACTTCGCCCGCTAGAGAATCCCATCCTCTCCCAAGGCCAACCTGAGGTTCGAGGCAGGAGACACCCTGAACCCGAACTTCGACCAGGAGTTCGATTTAGTCGTATCCTTCGCCTGCCTACACTGGGTCAAAGATCACCTGAGGGTTCTAAAAGGCATAAAGCGCAGCCTAAAGCCCGTAGGAAGTATGCTCATACAGTGCGGCGGCAAGCATAATAAAGGCGACATATTCTCCATGGCCAGGGAGAATATGAGAAGTGACAGGTGATCGAGGTATTTTAAGGGATATACCAACCCTACGGCGCTTACGGTCCCGAGGAGTATCACGCCTGGCTGGCCGAGGCAGGACTGGAAGAACTTAAGGTGAACCTGATGGTCTCAAGGATATGATACTACATGGAACGGCGGCCGCTTGAAGATGGCATGGCAAAAGTGGGGATGAGCATGCTCACGGTGGCGGCTAAGAGGCCTGATTAAGATCTGAAAATCAGGTCATCCTATTATTCAATATCTAAAATCTAAACCCCTATTTGTGGAAAAGCCCTGATGTGTTGGGTAACTAAGGATTGGTTATACGCAATTAATATTTAAAACTGATTATGGATCATAGATATAGACCAAGAGTATACAAAGCTATCCACCTTTTTACTTCCAGAATCATTCCCTCTGAAGAGGTAGTCCCTGGGTATGAGCAGGGAAAGTTGGCTCTCGAATAGAGTCAGGATCGATGGCCGTGTATGGGTCTGTGGCTATGGTTATATTCAGGAGAACCAACTCCCAGAATGCTCCCACCCTTCCAGCCTCAAAACGCAGTATGAACATGTATGCGCCCATGGTGAGGGTTGTGGGTTATGGTGTAAAGGGCGGTATAAGTGCTCCAGAGGCGCTGGAACATGGCGTTGACCGTAGCTAGGGAGAGCCCCTGACGAGGGTGAGGGTAAGAATTAATGTGAATAGAACCGCCATCGAGGCTACCAGGCCCGAGAGGGGGCCCGCTACAGCGATGGCCGCGAAGTGGTGTCCTAAGAGAACGTACTTGTTGGTCGGAGGGTTGTCGCGATGGACATCCAAAATGTGGGCCGTGATCGTTCTCCTGGAGTCCAGACCAAGGACTTTATTCGCTATGAATAGGTCATAGTGCCTATAGGCCAGGGCAAAAATGCACAAGGTTATAATTATAAGCGTTAGAGCATTCATTTTTTTCTTCCTGCGAATCTTCTACGGATGATCCACCAAGTAGCTTTTTATATATAGTTAACTATAATGTTAGTATCATGAAAAACGAAATTATAATACAGTCTAACTAATAGAAATTCCCTTAGAATAGCCATCCATAAAGGCTGTGCCTCTTAAATTCTACGTCAAAGTTTTAACCACTTAAATATAAAATTTAGACATAAATGAAGCCATCTTCGACGATTGATTTATCTCCTTTACTTATAGATTGGGGATTTTATAACCATGCCCGGACCAAAAGGTTTATATTCGGCGATTGTCGTAACACCTTCTTCGTCTAATACTGGCACAGCCGATTGGACACTAATGTTTGGAGGACAAGTTGTTCGCCTTTGACATACCCTTAAACGACATACCGTTCCCGCAGATGGATGACTCGACCTTCCCCGGCGGATGGGGTCTGCCCCAGGGTCCCAACCCTGAGCCTAGGATGCCTCTTTCGAGGAAGCCCAGAATCCCTCTGAACTGAGCCGCGAAGGTCGCAGAGCTCCGGTCGTGCACCTCTGACGCCTTGCATTGACCGGGCTCATTAGACTTCTTTTCAACATAATTAATAAAACAAATCACTTTCGCCCTGCAGGCTTATACGCTTTAAACCATGGCAGCCGACTTTTATCTAGATGGTGACCTTGGAGAAGATCGCCCGCTTGGCCCTGGGAAGCTGCTTTGATTCCTTAGGCGCTCCCCCCTTCAAGGAGGCGAGCTGTGAGATGAGCTCTGAGACCGACCGCGAGACACGTCATGACGATCTGAGTAGGCTGGCGGCCCTGGGCACGGGCACCAAGTACGATGTCTGCGCATCGCCCCCTTTTTCAGCTATCCCAGGAGTCTGCCACTCCTTCACTCCCGACGGCAGGTGCATAAGCCTCTTCAAGACCCTTTACACCAACTCCTGCTCCCACCAGTGCAACTACTGCATCAACGCTTCAGGCTGCAGATCCAAGCCGGAGGCCTTTTCTTATACCCCTGAGGAGCTAGCCAGGCTGACCTTATCCATTTACAAGTCGAACTACGTCGAGGGCCTATTCCTGAGCTCCGCCGCCGGCAGGGATGAGGATGCCATCATGGAGAAGATGATAGAGGCGGTGCAACTGCTCAGAGGCAAGTATCAGTTCAAGGGCTACATCCACCTCAAGGTCCTTCCAGGGGCCTCCAAGGAACACATAGAGGAGGCCATGGCCCTCTCTGACAGGGTCAGCGTGAACCTGGAGGCCTCCTCTCCATCCAGGATGGGGGAGATGTGTCCTTCCAAAGACTACTCCCAGGACATACTTCAGAGGCAGAGGTACATCAGGGACCTGTCCAGAAAGATCGATCTTCCAGCCGGTCAGACTACCCAGCTGGTGGTGGGAGGGGCCGACGAGAGCGATGAGGAGATTTTTAGGAGAGTGGTTTACGAGTACGAGGAGATGGAGGTCAGGAGAGCCTATTATAGCGCCTTCAATCCACTGGAGGGAACGCCTTTCGAGACCAGGGCAAGGCAGCCCCTCTGGAGGGAGCACAGGCTCTATCAGATTGATTGGCTCTACAGGGTTTACCACTTTAAGCCTGAAGATATCGGCCTGGCCTTCAATGAGGGTGGCTTTCTATTCAACTCCGATCCCAAGGCCGTCATAGCCAGAGGAACCCTGGATGGCCCCCTGGATATTAACTCTGCTGGATATAGGGACCTAATCAAGGTTCCAGGCATAGGTCCTGGGAGTGCCAGAAGGATTCTGGAGCTTAGAAAAAGCAAGAAGATCGGCAAGAAGGACCTTCACTGCGTGGGGGTAAGGCTTAGGAAAGCTTCACCTTTTCTAATCATCGATAGCCGGAGGGACGCCACCCTGGATATGTGGTCCTTATGAGGTTTTCTCAAAACTTTCTGCATTACCTCTCGGCCCACGAGAGATGCACCGAGCGCCACCGCTTCAAGGCCAGAGGTTTGGCGGCCCGAGAGGTGGAGCTATCCATCGACTACGAGGTAATTAAGATCAGAAATATGGCCTGGGACGTCCAGAGGGAGATCTACAGGATGAAGGGCTTCGTCAGGCTGGGCACCCCTGGGCAAAGCTGCCATGTATGGGTTCATGATGCCCAGGCACAGAACTGGCATGGAGGTACGCCGGTATTTGGCTAAAAGGTCTCCCGGGACCCTGATAATCCTTGGAAATTCCTCTGAAAGCTGGTCTGCGTTGTTTACAGGAAAGGAGATCCTAAGCAGCCAGGGGGAGAGCCTTGAGCGCTCCCTGAAGGATCTGAGATCCGCCTTGAAGGAAAATGGTGTTGGCGATGTGAAGGAGGATGGTTTGAAGGATAATGGCTTGGAGATAGATCGCATCTGGGAGGTATACTACTCCTGCTAATTTTGCCAGGACCGCAAGAATCCCAAGGTCTTTGCCATGAGGATGCCCAAGAAGGCTCTGGCATCGGCAGGCCTTAGGGTAGAGGAAAAGGCCGGTATTACCACTCTGGATGACTTTTTCCCGGCCCCGCTCTAATTGCCTTCAAATACTGATAGCATAAGTGATTTAGATAGTGTTTTAAGTTATCCTGAACAGGCTACCCTGATATGAACCGTAAAATCAATAGAGAGCATCGCCCTGCTTCTGCAATCCCTTAAGCCTCATTATGATCTCCGAATCAATCGATAAGAATGTGAGCGCCGTTTTAAACGGCTATCTTGCAAGGCTGAATGAAATCAGTCATAACGCCAGGATGTATCTGCTCTTTGTCCTTCTAACGACGTTAAATGTGGGAGTCTATGGTGTGATCTTCAACCTATATATTCTGAGGCTGGGTTTTAAGGAGGATTTTTTAGGTTTGATACTATCCCTATCTTCCACATCCATTGGAGTCTTCGCCATACCTGCTGCCCTTGTTTGCGATCGCTTGGGAAGAAAAAGAACGCTGCTTTATTCTACCCTTCTCCTGGCCCTATCCCTTTTTTTCTGTACAATACCTGCTCTGGGGATCTCCTGGCTCTTTTCAGCATAGTTTACGGGATTTCCATGGCCTTGAGCATCATCGCAGGAGGGACCTTCTTGGTGGAGAACTCGGGGCCTTACGAGAGAATGCACCTATTCTCAGCTTATTATATCATTTATACAATATCAACCCTCTCTGGGAATCTGATCGGCGGTTTCATGCCTGATCTATTGGTAGGGGCGATATCCCCCGATCTTAGCTATGCCTCGCCATATCGGCTGACACTTTACATATCTCTGGCAGCAACCATTCTCTCTATCTTGCCGCTGATCTTCATAGAAGAGAATGGCAAAGGCGCCCTGGAAGTAGCAAAAAGGATTCAGTTTGATATCTACAAATCGATGGTCAAATCCAGGACCATCCGCCGGATGGCCCTAGTTTACAGCCTTTGTGGCATTGGATGGGGTGTATCTCTTCCCTACTTCAACGTGTACTTTGATGTAGCCTTGAAAGCTTCTTCAAGCCAGATAGGCCTTATATTTTCCATATCACAGCTGGCCATGGTGATGGGATATTTTCTGGTGCCCATGCTTACCGAATGGATAGGGAAGGTAAGGCTTGCGTCCTCTGTTCAAATCCTATCCATCCCCTTCCTTCTGGTCTTCGCCTTTACCTCCAGCATCACCGTAGCTGCCTTCGGCTATGTGATGCGCAATGTGCTCATGAACATGGCAAATCCGATCTTTAACAGCTTTAAGCTGGAGATAGTCTCCCCGGAAGAGAGATCGATGATGAACAGCGTGACCTGGATGGCCTGCTACACCTTCGTAGGCCTTGGGACGTATGCAGGAGGTATTATCATGGCAGGAGGACATAACATCATGCCCTTTTTGATCACAGGCATATTTTACGGTTTAATGGC